>PKCL01000404.1 GCA_002862165.1 Planctomycetaceae bacterium | reverse complement strand
GCTCTTACTGCAGCCGTACTCGGTGGTATTGGGAGTGTGCCTGGTGCAATTGTTGGTGGACTTGTTGTTGGGCTGCTTCGTGCGATTTCGGTGGCTGTTCTTGGTCCTCGCTGGGCTATGGCGTCGGTGTTTCTTGTTCTCATTGTTTTCCTTGCTTTTCGTCCCCAGGGAATTTATGGGAAATCAAAAACAAGAACAGGGCAACGATGAATTTTTACCAGAATTTCTTAGCGTATTCCTTGCACTGTTCTAGTTGTTTTTTGCACTGGTCTAAAAGAAACTGGGAAACACCAGTGTTTACAGTTTTAGCCCTCGCTCCATTGTTTCATTCGGCGTTTGCAGGTGGGCTAGGCGGGCAGATTACGTCTGTCTTTATAATTTGTATCGCTGCTCTTGGCCTCAATGTTATGGTGGGCTTTACTGGGTTATTACACCTTGGGATCGCATCTTTTTTTGGGTTAGGAGGGCTTTTTCTTGCCATTCTGACTGTTCCAATGAATCCGCTGGAAATAGGTTTTCTTTCAGCGGTCCTCGTCAGCGTTGCCATTACTGCGGTGATCGGAACGTTGCTTGGCTCTCCAACATTGCGACTACGGGGAGATTATCTTGCGATCGTCACTCTCGGTTTTGGTGAGGTAGTTCGTGTTTTATTCCTTAACCTCGAGAACGTGACAGGAGGCACGCAAGGCCTCGGTCCAGTTCCACCACCAGGATTTGGAGTGTTTATTACCGGTATAGATCTTGGCAGAGAATTTGTTGTTGATTCGAGATGGTTCTACTATCTGTCACTCATAATGCTGTTTTTTGCAGTGATATTTGTAAGAATCCTTGAAAAATCATCATTGGGTAGAGCATGGATTGCCGTTCGTGAGGAGCCACTGGCTGCTGCAACAATTGGTATATCGGTAGCGAAGGTTCGGCTTTCGGCTTTCACGATAGCTGCAGCAATTGCTGGCCTTGCCGGCTGTCTGTCCGTCGCAAGTATTGGTACTACTGGAGATCCGAATGCTTTTGGTTTTAATCGATCCGTTGCTATTCTTTGTGCCGTAATAATTGGTGGCCTTGGGAGTGTTCCGGGAACACTTGTCGGTGTCACAATATTGTTTGGTTTTGATATCGTTGTGATCCCTTTAGTAGATGCATGGATGCAGCGTCTTCAGTCACAAGTATTTGAAATAAATCTTTTTGCACTTGGAAGTTGGCGGTTAGCGCTTGTGGGCATAGCGCTGATTCTTGTGATGCGATTCCGTCCCGTCGGACTTATTCCATCACGACGTTTTGCAGCTGAATTACAGGAGGCGCAACAATGACCTCTGAGGGTAGCATGAAATCGGGTAATGAATCTGTGCTCCCGGCAGACAATCCGCTGCTTAGTATCGATCGGCTTACAGTTCAGTCCGGCACTCTTCCGGTCATTGATAGCTTAGAGCTTGACGTGCCAGCAGGCCGTCGTGTGGCAGTCGTAGGCTCAGGGAGAGGCTCGAGGGCTGCTCTGCTCGATGCTATATGTGGTTTACGATCAGCAACATCTGGTTCAGTTCGATTGAATGGTCATCGATTGAAGCAGGCTTTCTCAGCAAAAACATTCTGGGGTATTTTGTGTACTGGAGTTCTCGTTGGCTTGCTCTTTGCAGCTGCAGCAGTAGATATTGATCGGCTGTGGCTGGCTGTTGTAAAGCGGGGCTTGGTTGTTGAAGAACCTTTTACGATCACAACCGTTGGCAAGCGACTTCGTAGTTATTTTCGAGCAGAATTAGCTATTGATCGCTTAGCTGGAAACTGGCGGATTGTGACTGCGGATGGACGAGAGGTTCTGGCGGTGCGACGTGATTTGTCAGAAGCCCGTGAATTGCGCAACCAGATGCAAGCGGCAGTGACAGCTCGGCGAATTGGTCCAGGTGTTGTTCCGGACATTACTGATTTAGTGGGGGATGCAAATGAACCGCAACGAGAGTTGTTGCTTGATGAAGCTACCCTTGATCGACTGGCTGCCGGAAAAAGACGTATTCGTTTCCGCGGATGGTCTGCATTTACTTTTGGATTGTTTCTTGGGCTTGGAATGTCCTGGACAATATGGCAGCGTGGAAGACGGTTGCCAGAAGTGGCTGCCAGTGCTGGTGTTGCTCGGACTTTCCGGGTACCAAGGGTCTTTCCTGCAATGACAATTTTTGAAAATGTACTTGTTGCGGTAGAGCAAGGCGTTCGCCGAAAGTCTTCATCGTGGTGGCGACTCATTAATAAATCGTATTGTATTGCAAGGACGGAAGAACTCGTTCGGTCAGTAGGTTTGGCTCATCAGTCTTTCATATTTGCTTCGGATCTGTCGCTCTACGAGCGACGTTGTTTAGAAATTGCTCGTGGTCTGGCCATGAGCCCACGTGTTCTTCTTGTTGATGAGCCAGCTGATGGTATGGTCGCTAAACAGCAGGAACTGTTGGCGAATCTGTTGGAGGAAGTTTGTGGCAAGGAGTTGACCCTAGTGCTGACCTCAGCGAGCAAAGGCCCACTTACAGAGATATGTGACAACACGGTGAGCCTGTCGCCACATGCAATTGAATAGACAATACTCCTTAAGATTCATGATGCTTAGTCAGATTCACGATTTTGTTGTTTGATCATTTTAAGAATTGCTGCCCCGTGATCAGCCAGTCGCTTCTCTCCAATTCCTTTGCAGTTCAGTAAAGTAGCTGAAGTGGTCGGCTTTTCACGAGCAATTGATCGTAGGGCACGATCATCGAGAATTGTCCAGGCTGGCTTTCCCCGTTCATCCGCAATTTTCCTGCGCCATTGCCTGAGGTGATCAAATAATTTTCGGTCAACTTGATCCCAGTCGTCAGAATCTTTTCGGGATCCTATCGGGTTTTTTAATCGTGGCTCTAGGAGAGTGACATCACGTTGGTTTCGAAGAATCTCCCAGGATTTTTCATTGAGCATGACGACTGGTCGGTCACCGTGACTTCTTGAAAGGTATTCCTGGTCAAGCAACTGATGGACAAGGTTTTCGCACACGCGTTGATCAAAGTTTTTTAGTATTCCGTATGTCGATAGGCAGTGATGGCCGTGTCTTTGTATCGGTGCTGTTTGTGCACCACGAAGAACCTCACAAAGGTGACGGACACCAAATCGCTCACCTACTCGAGCAACACATGAGATAATTTTTTGAGCAACTGTGTTGCTGTCAGCAAGATTGGTTGTTTCACCCAAGCAAACATCACAGTTCTTACAATTAGAACTTCCGTATGGTTGTCCGAAATGTTCTGACAAGAAGGCATGCCGACACCGTGCTGCTTGGGCATACCTACGCATCCGTTGGAGATGCACTGTTTGGGAATCAATGAGTTGCTGAGACTCAGCTTCAGGAAGTTCGGAGGACTCTGCGCCACGTCGAATCAAGGCCTCCCAGCTAAAGACATCGGCGGGTGAGTAAAGTAGGACGCATTCTGCGGCAAGCCCATCGCGTCCGGCTCGACCAGTCTCTTGTTGGTACGCTTCAAGGCTTTTCGGTAGTCCCGTGTGTAAGACCAGTCGTACGTTTGAACGATCAATACCCATACCAAACGCAACTGTAGCAACAACAATATCAAGCGATTCCTTTGCGAAGGCTTCTTGAGTTCTGTGTCTTTCCTTCGCGTCTAATCCCGCGTGATAAGGATGTGCAAGAAGTCCTGATGCTGTGAGATGTTTCGCTAGCCGTTCTGTTTCTCGCCTCGAAATACAGTATACGATCGCAGCTTCTTTAGGATGTCGTCCAAGAATCTCAAGTATCTGTGTTGTTCTGTTCGTTCGCTGGATCACACGATAGGTGAGGTTTGGTCGATCAAACGTGCCAATAAAAATCTCGGGATTTTTGAGATGAAGTTGTTCAGCGATATCACTCCTAACAGGAGGTGTTGCAGTTGCTGTATATGCATGAAAACTTGCTTGAGGAAAATGCTCTCTCAAAGTAGATAGTTGACGA
>PKCL01000238.1 GCA_002862165.1 Planctomycetaceae bacterium | reverse complement strand
TCTTCTCGACATTCTGTGAAGATTGATGACTGCATTGAAGATGCCAAGTCTGCAATGCGATGGGTGAGGGCTCATGCTAAAGATTTGAGTATTGACCCTGATCGAATCGCAGCTGCTGGTGGTTCTGCTGGCGGACATCTCGCAGCGTGCACTGCCGTTGTCGATAAACTCGATGCTTCTCTGGATGATAAAGCGATAAGTGCAAAGCCGAATGCCATGGTGCTATTTAATCCGGCACTCGCTATCGCCTGGGATGAACGCATGCCAAAAGAAGTCCGTGAAATCGCACAACAGAAGATGAGTGGCCGTTCGCATGTACCCATCAAAGATGTATCACCACTCACATACGCATCTACCAAACAACCACCCTGCATCATGTTTTTTGGTACGGCTGACAGACTCCTTGAAGGAGCTCGTCTCTATCAAAAAGATTCACAAAAAGCCAATAACATCTGTGAGATCATTACCTACGAAGAGCAGGGGCACGGCTTTTTTAATAGGGGTGAATACTACGATCTCACCCTTGCTGCAGCTGACACGTTTTTTGTTGACTGCGGCTGGCTGTCTAAACCGTAGTCGCAATAGAACCCTGATACTCAATCATTTGAACCATGTCATGATTTTTACACCATGAGATTTGGCATACACTTATTAAAAAATTAGTTATCTAAAAGGTCATCGAGTGTCTTTTTCTATAGAAAAAAGCTTGGGCCAACTGGTGCCGGTTTCCAGAATTTCATAAGAACGATCATAGCGTTTGTAGTCGGTTCGTGTGACCCGCAGGGACACTCGGTGTGACTTGTTTGTGATTCGTAACAATCCAACACTTCTGAGGAATGTCGTGAAAATACTTGTACTTAGTGCTGCGACCACACTATTGGTAACTTGCTCGTTATTTGCAAATGAAACGACAATGCCCAATGTCATTGTGATCTACACTGATGACCAGGGATTTGGTGATGCAACCTGCCTCAATGAAAACTCAAAATTTACCACACCAAATATTGACCGACTGGCAGATGAAGGAGTTCTTTTCACTGATGCCCATTGCTCAGATACGGTGTGTACACCATCACGATATGGTCTCTTAACTGGACGCTATAGTTGGCGAACGGAGCTGAAACGTGGTGTCTTTCAGGCGGAGCGGAAGTGCCTCATCCCTGATAACAGGATGACAATAGCAAGCTTCCTTCGAGAAAATGGATACCAGACAGCCATGGTCGGGAAATGGCATCTTGGCATGGATTTTCCTGGCACGAGAACAACACGTGACTGGAGCCAGCCTGTTCTTGATATGCCTCTTGATAAAGGCTTTGACTATTTTTGGGGAATCCCAGCATCAATGAATTATGGCGTGCTTGCCTGGTTCGAAGGGCGGTTTGCCAAGGTTCCACCAACTCAATACACATCCAAAAAACCAAACAAGATGGCACTCAATGATTATCGGATTATGCCTCCTTATGAACAATCAGCAGCTGTCAAAGACGCAAATGCTACAGGGAATTTTGCTGGCAAACTTGAGGTCGCATCAGACTTTTCTGACATTTTGTGCCTAGACCGTTTCACTACACAATCAATTGAGTGGATAAAGCAACGGAACACCGACAAGCCGTTCTTTCTCTACCTGCCTTATACATCTCCGCATAAGCCAGTCATTCCCATGGATCGCTTTCGAGGACAGGGAGGGGCTGGTGCCTATGGCGAATTTATGATCGAAACAGACTGGCACGTCGGGCGCATTTTAGACTTCCTTGAAAAGGAAGGACTTGAAGAAGATACGTTCATTTTATTTACAAGTGACAATGGTCCCGAAACGACTTGGAAAAAGCGAAAAGAACAATTTAAGCATGCCAGCAACGGACCCTTCCGAGAAGGGAAACGATCGATTTATGAAGGAGGTCATCGGGTTCCTTTTATTGTTCGATGGCCAGCTGGGATTGTGAGGCCCGGCCGCACCTATTCATCACCAATCTGCCAGACTGATTTACTCGCAACGCTTGCCGATATGGTGGGGACCCAACTACCACAAGACGCAGGAGAAGACAGTCAGAGTTTTCTCCCCGCCCTGACAAAGGCCACCACTGTGAATCGTGTACCGATGATTCATCACAGTTTTCGTGGTGAATTCGCGATTCGTGACAAGCAATGGAAACTTGTGATGGGTGCCACAAAAAAAAGAAACCAGGAACTCTACGACCTGTCAAATGATCCCGGCGAAACACACAATCTGTTTGAAACACAAAGTGAACGTGCCAAGACACTGCAGCAGAAGTTAACACATATCATACGTTCTGGCCGCAGTACCCAAGGGAACCCAGTGCCAAATGATACACCGTATTGGGATGATCTCTTCTGGATGACAGAAGCCGAGTATCAGCAGCCCGATCAAACCGCAGAAAGCGTTGAAAAGAAAATGAACATTCATCGCCTATCAAGCACAAGACGATCTATTTTTGATGCTTTCTCATACATCAATCGTCTACCAGACGCACCTTACCAAGATGAATCTGCAGAGGAATTTTCCGGCCGCATCTTTGGTCGCTTGGCAAACCAAGAAGGCCGGATTCTACTCAAGTCTCCACCAGGAATGAGCCAATTAGCCTACAGAGGATTCAAAACATTCCTTCGATATGAGGGAGTCAGGGGTGTTGGGAACTGTGCTGCCTGTCACACCTTTCCAGATTTTATTAATGGCAAATCACATGTTGTCCAACCTGGCATGGCAGCTGTGTCAACGACATCGCTACGAAACCTAAACAAAACGTCGCATGCACTCCGGGAAATAATTAATGAAAAAATTAACAACGCGCAAAGCAAACAGAATAAAGGTGCTACTGAACTCAGTGACGCCTATTCCGCGATGAGACTAGATCACGACGATGTTTCTGGACTCATTGCTTTTATAGAACTTTTACAAGACGTTCCAAAGCAGCAGTTTCGGCAACTCATTCTTGATTCAGAACTCTTTGATCCCTCTGGCATAACTCATTAAAGATCACGTGTGCTTGGATACAATACGAATCAGGACAGTATAAATCGATCACGCTGCCCACAACCTGTGTATTATTTCTAGCTTGCTATGCATCAGCCATAATCAAAGGACTTGATTGCCTGTCTCAGGTACCCTGCAAGTTTTGTTGTGGTGTAGTCTTTTGGCACGTGGAGAAAACCGTAGCGTGCATCATTCCGCATGCACCATTCTGTGCCAACCCACATGGAGTAATTGCAAACGTAGTCTCCAGCATCGTACGCCACAGTTGTTTCAGATGTGTGTGGGAGTGAGAGTGTTGCGAAGCGACTCTGTATAGAACGGCCACGTCTGTATGTACGTCGCTCAATACGCAACTTTTGTGCACGAGGGTGTTGGCCCAAGCCAAGAATTACGGCTGGCTGTATCGTCTCGAATGCTCGTTCAAACATGTGCCGATCGAATCGCACATCAAAAACTCTTTTGAACGTATTCCTCGGCAGCTTCATACCCCGAAGCGTTACCTCGGTAATATTCGACGCGTATTGCTGATATGGACCAAAGCCATAAATCAAGATGCGCTGCATGGAAGAAACTACCGGAGGGATTCGGCAGAGGGACTCGGAGGATATAATTGAAACCCAAAGAGCAACACCTCTTTGTTGAAATTATTTATATAGCAAGCAAAATTACTTGAGTGGTATCGCACGCGTATGAATGACTGTTTTTGGAGGTGGAACTGGCTGATTGACTGACCAGAAAACGCCATTGATGATCACTCGCACAGCGCTTGGGTTCGTAAAGTCTTTTTCGTGTCCGAGCGACGTCGTAAAGACACGACTCCCGTATGAATTCTTCCATGTCCAGGCAATTGGCGCTGACATGGTTTTTTGAAGTTCATGCACTCCGAATTGATTCGTCACTGTACCAACACGCTTAGATTTTCCAGTACCAATCAATAATGGTTCAATTCCCGGTTGCGCATTGATGAGATAGAG
>PKCL01000138.1 GCA_002862165.1 Planctomycetaceae bacterium | reverse complement strand
TACGTTGTCGGCAATTCAGCAGGATAGAGTGGCTCAATGTCGCTTCTCCAGATTGCGTACAGAAGCCCAATGGGCTCCTTGTCTCTAAATGCTTCGAATCGTGCAAAGAGTCTTTCCATAGACTTCGAATTCATCTGCAGTTCCTCCAGTGAGCTTTGAGACGCGTGCTCAGACTTTGCCCCCCGGGGATCAGTGCCGGGAAGTGCACCCTAAAGATGAGTATAACAGCAACGCCTCAAAAGCGTTGGTTTATCAAATGAATGACAGCCAAATCCTTTGGAATTGACTTCACATCTATAGGTCAAAGATCTGAGCACTGTCGGTCAGCTTCTTTTCTTATCCCTTGATTTGAAGGTGCTGCCTCGCCAGTGGCAATAGATGTGATCATCAGTTTTGGTGGCTCAAGCGATGCGGCCTACCAGGCATCAAACCATACAGTTTTTGGCAGACTCTTATGGGAATTTTTCAAAAAATATCTAAGTGTATATATGCGTGTTTAAATAAAACGAATGACTTAATAAATTATTTGTTCCAGATGTCAGAGTAATCAGGAGAAAATATCTTTATAAGGTAACGAGTGATCATAGAGAAAATTGTTTTCATGAGGGTGACCCTTTCCGATATTTATTATCGATTCACGAAACATTTTATTTTAGCTTTTAGTAAGAGAGGCCTTGTACCGTTAAATCCATTATAAATCGTAAATCGAAAATAAGTGGAATCTGAAGTGCCCGACATCCTTACATATGAGTTTTTATTTAGAAATTATTTCATTACATAATTACTCTGATCGGCAGCACCCTTTGACAAGATGGCAAGAGGCTTGATTAATCGTATCTTTCATTAGGACTGTAACATCGTCTGTAAACCCCGTTCATGGCCATAGTCGTTGGTAGTCTCACGGCGTTTGTGGCAAACTACTATTCGCAGGTTGAGTTCGAACTTTCATTTGTTGTTAAATTGCTCGCCAGCCCATGCCGAAAAAATAAGGAGTCAACGTTATTGAATCTTCAGAATCTGTAGCTGAAGCACTGATTGCATTAAAAATAGCGGTACAGGAGTCAAATTCGTGCCGTCAACTTTCCGATAAACGTTTTGATGTGACTCATGAGACCTTTGAGCGATCGAGTACTCAGCAGCGGCTCGTCCTCATGGCGTTGGAAGAATTGATAGGATCGCACAAAGAGAGCTCGGGTCCATTACGTATTCTTAGTGTTGGGTGTGGAAGTGGGATCCTCGATAACCAACTCATAGCGTCAGTTGCTTCATCGAATCGGAGTTTCAAATACACAGGGGTTGATCCGAACCCGGTCGCCTGCCGGCGTTTTCGGGAAAGTTTTGAACACCTTCATTTGACGAATGTGGAACTAGACCTAAAAGTGCAAGGTATTGAGTCATTAGATATCAACGAGCCGTTTGACATTATTCAGTTGACTCATGCACTGTATTACTTCAAAGACCCAGCCGACGCACTCGAGAAGTTGAGGAAACTATTGGCACCGAACGGAAAGTTGGTAATGGTGCATGCTCCCAACGAACACCTTAATCAGCTTTCGGAATGCTTTTGGTCCCATCATGTTGACCATGACATCTGGTTCAGTAGTCGTCTTGAGGAGCATCTAATGCAGGAAAGCATGGACTTCACTCGCCGCAGGCTAAAAGGTGTAATAGATGTTACCCAGTGTTTTGAAAGCGGGTGTGAGCATGGTGAAAAACTACTGGACTTTATCACCCAAAATGATTGCCGGGAGTCTGGAGTGGAGGTGCTTGAACGGTGCCTGTATTTCCTGAAAAAAATTAGTCGTATTGATGGAAGTAGTCTTAAGGTAGAGCATCCAGCAGATATTTTTGTCGTTGTCTGAATGATCGCTTGATCATCCAGTATCAGTTTCTAGCGAGACGTATCATAATGCTTTGGTGGGACCGTTTATTTTGCATCTAATCAATTGGTGCTCATTTATGTCGACATTATCTCGTAAGGTTTGGCAATAACTTTTTAGATAGGTTGTGGAATATGATTGATGAAGGTTTTCCGCAACATTCATCACATGCATCACCAAAGCTTCAAGAGAAATCAGGAGTAACTATTGTTCAGTATTCACTTCATGTTGCTGACGGTGAATTTGCCGCTCTAGAAAATTTGCTTTCAGAAGATGAAAAGGAACGGTCTTTCAGGCGAGTTCCTGAGGTTCGTCGACGAGCCGTTGTCAGTAGAGGGCGTCTACGGGTTTTGTTGGGGCACTTGATTGGGATTGCACCAGAAAAGGTTCAACTCATCACGGGGCATTTCGGAAAGCCTTATCTAAGTGAGGTTCATCAGAGTGGTATTCAGTTCAATGTAGCCCACTCAATGGATGAGGCGATGGTTGCTATTTCATATCAGTCTGCGGTTGGAGTTGACCTGGAAAAAAGTAAGAGGACACACGATCAGAGATGGGCTCGCCTTATGGCACCTACGATTTTCTCAGAGAATGAATTGTCAGAACGGTCAGCATCGTCCGATACAATTGTCTCCGCAGACATACTTGACGCTTGGGTGGCAAAAGAAGCAGTGCTTAAGGCGGCTGGCACCGGAATAGGTGACAAACTTCGCAAGTGTCAACTTCCTGCTGATCTCCCGAAGGTTACGATTTTCACTGATTTAGAAACAACTTCATGTCGACTCGCTCCCGTGGTTTTGCAGGATCAAAGTCCCAGTTGTAGCAGTAGGTTTGGTGTTACTCTGGTTGGACTTGGTGAAGATGCTCATGTGGCGATAGCGTGTTCGTCACTAACCTGTGAAATCACGGCTCGAAGTTTCGATCGTGTGCTGCGCGACAGTGGGGTATAGAAGTGATCCTCTTCAAAATAATTACAGGCCATAATGAGCAAACTCACTGAACCAACGTGCGTGTGTTGATTGGGCTTGGCTCATAAGGCACGGATCGTGACAAAATGGGTATTTTTTGGAAGGCAGGAAAAGGAGTTCTGAAAGAAAGGCGAAACCGGTCTCTGAATGACGATCTTTACCGAAACGTGTTGATACAGTGTTAGAGTTTTTTTGGTGCTTCATTGTGTTTGGTGAAAGTAATTCATCTTCTATTCCACCTGTGTATTCTCTGGTTCCCATTACTACTTCTTAGTATCGGGAATGCTGCTCCTCTTGAGCCTCGTGATTTAAACACTGATCGGGATGCATTTACTCCGTCAGTATTTACGATTCGTCCAGGTGTTGCCCTAAATGAAATGTCTCATGTCTATATTGAGAATAGAGATGGTAATCCGACAAATAATTATCCAGAGTATATTTTTCGCCTTGGAGCCAACGAGATATTTGAGTGGAGACTTGGTGTAAATTATTCAGTTGGCTCGCAGGGCAATGTTGTCACAAGTGTTGAGGCGGGGGAGCTTCCAATTGGTGGAGGTGCACTCTACGAATCTAATTTTCTTTATGGTTTCAAACTAGCAACCACGGAGCAAGATGGCCTTATTCCTCAGAGTTGTTTTATTATGGAGGCAACAACACCCATGTATGGTGAGGAATTTGGAACAGAACCCGTTGCCACCATAGTTTTTGGTTGGGAATTTCCTGAAAAATGGCGAATTGATACAGCCATGCGTTATGCATATGCTGAGGGCGAAGAGAACTGGTTCAGTCGTTGGGGACCATCAGTTGTTGCTCGTATTCCAATAACCAATAGTTGGGAAGTCCACGCAGAGTATTTTGGAACATTTACACAGGGTCTGGTGGAAGATGTAAGTCGTCCTTTTTTTAGCCCAGGCACCCACTTTGTGATTAATGAAAATGTTGAAATTGGTCTTCGTGTAGGCTGGGGTCTCACGGAAGAAGCAGCAAATTTTTTCTCAGACGTTGGGCTCGCAATTCAGTATTGATTGCTTTCTTTTTGAAGATGCTCTAGATTTCTGTGAATTCAGTATGTGCTGCTCTTAGGGGGAATTTCACAATGTCTATTCGAAAGTCTATGTCA
>PKCL01000081.1 GCA_002862165.1 Planctomycetaceae bacterium | reverse complement strand
ATCTTCTCGATGCGACCGCATATTATGTGTGTCAGAAGAAGTCTGATACATACCGACAAAGAATGCACTTCGACTTGGTGCGCACACTGGTGATGTTGCAAAGACCTTGGTGTACCGCATGCCCTCTTTGGCTAGGCTATCAAGGTAGGGTGTCTCCACATGCTGAGCCCCGTAACAGCCCAGATCGAGCTTTAGATTTTCACCAACAATCCAGACAATATTCGGACGCGTAAGGGTGCCTTGAGCCTTTGCTGGAACTTGCTGAAAAGATATACCCACAATAAAAACACCGATGCTCAAAAAACTTTTCATTTTTACCCCATAGAAATGCCACAATCATCCTTAGTAGAGAATACTGTGAACGAGGTTCCATCCGCAAATTTCAACCCTTTTGTGATCGATGACTCACCGTAAATCCTTCTCATCTCAGGGTGGACCATGTGCTAGACCATAGGTGCACTGTTTTTGTGTAGCCACAGAATGCAAAGAAGCTAAAACGGAGAGTTTGAGAAAAGCAGGTTTTTCTACATTGCCGACTTAGAACAAAACCTGAAGAGTCCATTGCCGTTAGAAGCAGTATACATCTTTGTTATTTTTCTTAACGAGATAGATCTGTACTCTTAATCCTATTTTCATTGCCTTCCTAATATAAGAGTTCCTGTTCATGACACTAACACTCCAGTTCCGAAAGCATCGAGTCTTTTGTCTACTCGGCGTTGCGTTCTTTGTTCTTTCTTCAGGTTTACTACGAGCCGAGCCGATTCGAAGAGGACCAAAACCACTTAAACCTGCTGCACATGGCATTGGTCGACTTGTCAGAGCGTTTTCATTTTCAGATATCAATGGCAAACCACACGCCCTTGATTCTGAACCAAATGAGCGATTCACCGCTTTTTGCTTTACCAGTACGTCATGTCCCCTGAGTCGCAAATATTTACCAACCCTGGCAAAAATTTCCCAGGAAGCTCCTGGACGTGTTCGGTATGTACTTGTCAATCCGATTGAATCTGACAATAAGGAAAACATGCGGACCGCTGCTCAACAAGCAAGCAATGCAATCTATGTTCATGATTCTGATGGAAAAATATCACAGTATCTTCATGCTCAAACAACAACTGATGTAATTGTCGTTGATACTCATCGAACCGTTGTCTACCACGGTGCTATTGATGATCAGTACGGCTTTGGATATACGCGGGCACAACCAAAGCAACACTTTCTACAAGATGCCATACAGTCTTTACTCAATGGGCAGCAGCCCTCAATCACCGCGACGGATGCACCAGGATGTGATCTCAATTACGACGCTGCCCTCGATACCGCAGGGTTGACCACCTATCACGGGGAAATCTCCAGAATCCTGCAGAGAAATTGTATTGAGTGCCATCGAAAAGGTGGCATTGGACCATTTGCGTTAGACACCTATGAAGATGTTGTCGCACACGCTGGCATGATTCAAACTGTGGTGACCAACAAAACCATGCCTCCCTGGTTTGCTGAAGATTCAAAATCGAATAAGGCATCAAACACCAATCACCAACTCATTTGGAAAAATGATCGCTCTCTTACCACGGATGATCGAAATGACCTTCTTGCGTGGGTTCAGAGTGATCATCCACAGGGAAAGCTGGCAGATGCTCCGAACCCTATTACGTTTTCAGAGAATTGGCAGATTGGAAAACCCGATAGAATCTGGAAATTTTCTGAGCCAATACCCGTTCAGGCTACTGGGGTCATGCCGTATCAATACATAACTATCGATACACACCTCGATGAATCAAAATGGATACAAGCGATTGAAATCCAACCTGGCAGTCCTGAAGTCGTACATCATGTCATCATCACTCTTCAAGTGCCCGGTCAAGGAAACCAAAGTCCGGATGAGCGAGAAGAAGATGGCCTTTGGGCTGGTTATGTACCTGGTCAGTCTGTCTGGAAATATCCTCAGGGCTTCGCCCGTCACCTTCCAAAAGGTTCACGTCTGATTTTCCAGATGCACTACACACCGAATGGTATCGCGACGACGGATCAGACACGAGTCGGGGTTATATTTGCTGATGAATTTCCTGAGCACGAAGTGCGTGTCAAAGGCCTCTCAAATCATCGCATTCGTATTCCACCCAACGCCAGGCACCATCGAGAAGAAGCCTCCTTACGTCTACCGGTCGATGCAACATTGCTTGGATTTCTTCCCCACATGCATTTACGCGGAAGCGCTTGTCGGTATGAGGTGATCGATACCACAGGTAATCAAGAGGTGCTTTTAGACATACCTAACTATGATTTTAATTGGCAACTACTTTACCGTTACGCCGAACCAAGAACATTTCATGAAGGCGACATCATTCATTTTACGGCATGGTTTGATAATTCGGCAGAAAATCCCGCCAACCCGGATCCAACACAAACTGTTCGGTGGGGACAGCAAACATTCGATGAAATGTTACTTGGATATGTCGAATATTATCTTCCCGGGGTTCCACCTGGAACACCTTTGACAGGTACACGTTCACAGAAACGCAAAGAAAATCTGTCACCACGGGATAAAAAGAATTTCAAGGCTATCTTCTTACGACTTGATCAAGATGGTGATCATGCCTTGCACAAAGAAGAGCTACCAGTGCGGCTACAAAGCCGCTTTGAAAACTTTGATTCTAATCGTGATGGTCTTCTCTCATATGAAGAGTTTCAACTATTTCAAAAACAATGATGGCACCCAGTGACAAGTACTGTTCTGGTCGGGAAATTTTTATTTTCAATTCGTACGACACAGGCTTTCATGATACGATTTAGAAAATAAGCTGATCAGTATATTTTCTAGCGAATTCAATCTTGGAGATCCCTCAATGCCTCTTAGAAATAGACATCTTTTATCTATCATTTTTCTTGTCATATCTATGCCACTTGCATTGCCTGCAGAAACTTCAAGTGACGCTTGGGTCACCATGTTTAACGGGCAGGATCTTTCCGGCTGGAAAGCAAATCCTGAAAATCCTGATTCGTTTCATGTTGAAAATGGCACCCTTATTGTCGACGGCCCACGCTGCCATCTCTTCTGGGTTGGCGATCCAGAAAACTCCGAGGATGAGCAACTCACAGATTTTCACTGGCATGCAAAGGTCAAAACTATGCCAAAAGCTAATGGTGGACTCTACTTCCATACACAATACGAAGACTCTGGTTGGCCCTCTGCTGGCTATGAGTGTCAGGTCAATCAGACCCACAAAGATAGAAAAAAAACAGGTGGGCTCTACGCTGTTACCGACGTTCTCGACACATCACCAGTCAAGGATGGCGAATGGTACGACTACGACATTATCGTGAAAGGGAAACATATCGTTCTCAAAATCAATGGCGAGATTACAACCGACTGGACCGAGCCAGACGATTGGCAGCCACCAAAAAATATGGCAGGCAGAAAACTTTCACGAGGCACTTTTGCAATACAGGCTCACGATCCAGAGAGTGTCGTTTTCTATAAGGATATTCGCTTCAAACGGATTCCGTAAGAAGTTTCTACGTTATTCATAAATTGGATAAAATGTATTGAACGCCTGTTCACAAAACTCACCAGGATCATTGAATCTTCGACCTTCATTGAGTTTGCTGATTGCCAGCATCTGATCAGCAGAGAGCGAAAAATCAAAAACAGAAATGTTTTCTAATAGCCGCTTCGGTTGAGATGTTTTCGGGATAACAGCTGTTCCTCGTTGGACTCCCCAGCGAAGTAATACTTGCGCTGGCGTTCTTGTTACTGCTGCAGCAATATCGAGAATCACTTGATGCTTCAATAGACTTTCTTTTTCTGTTGCCATAGCAAGTGGGACATACGAAGGTGCTCCAAGCGGCGAAAACGCTGTCACAGCAATACCTTCTTCATGACAAAACCGAACAAGCTTTTCTTGAGTCAGCATTGGATGCAACTCAATTTGTAAACTTGAGGGCTGAATTCTAGCTCCAGCCTGCAAGTC
>PKCL01000244.1 GCA_002862165.1 Planctomycetaceae bacterium | reverse complement strand
CGATCTCCGTACGACGGCGGACTTCGAACACCAATCATGCTTCGACAGCCTGGCACGATAGCACCAGGAACAAACGATTCACTTGCCAGTTCACTCGATCTCGTACCAACCGTATTGGCACGTTGTCAGATACCAGTCCCGGAGGATTTACCCGGAATCGATCTTCTTGATGAAGAAGCTGTTACAGCGAGAAAACAGCTCTTTGGTGCCTGCTACGTACACACACTCGCCGATATCGAAAAGCCGGGAAGAAATCTTTTGTGGAGATGGACAATCAAAGATGTTCCAACCGGAGGAATCTGGAAACTTATTGAGCCGGCGACCTATGGTGTGTCTGGTACCCATGTATTACCCAATGGGGAATCCAAAGTCATTGATCATGTTTCAAAGGATTGTTTCGAACAAGGTATCGTCGCACTGTTTGATATCTCTGGTGATCCTGATGAAGAAAAAAATGTTGCAACTGCCAACCCCAAGGTGGTCAAGCAACTTCAGCGAGACCTAAATGATTGGTGGCAGCCAGAGTCATCATCCGTCGTAGTTGAACCAGTGGTATCAGCATCCAAAAAACTTCGGGTGCTCCCAGTGAAAGCAAAGCGAAAAACAAATGATCGTGCTGTCTGGCCAAATTGGCGGGGCCCCACGCGTAATGGTGTTGCAACTGGCAGTGGATACGCTGTTTCGTGGAGTCAGGACGACAACGTCAGATGGCGGGTTCCCCTTCCAGGTCTTGGAGCGAGCACACCAGCAGTGTGGGGAGACAGACTCGTATTGACCTGTGACATCGAAGGCCATGATGGCATCCTCTGTGTCGATCGAGCTGGCAAAGAGTGTTGGCGACAAACACTCGGTGATATTCGACCAGGCAAACATAAAAAAGCGACAGGTTGTAATTCCTCACCGATCACAGATGGTGACCATGTCTGGGTGTACTTTAAGAGTGGGGAACTGGCGTGCCTGTCACTCACTGACGGTGCCATCGTATGGAAGACAAACCTTCAAGAACAGTTTGGTGAAGATACATTGTGGTGGGATCTTGGAACGTCCCCAGTGCTGACACAAAAAGCGGTTGTTGTCGCAGTCATGCAGACAGGCCCAAGTTATCTTGTCGCATTTGATCGGCAAACAGGAGCCGTCCTGTGGAAACACGATCGGATGTTGGATGCTCCAGAAGAAGCTGCACAAAGCTATTCAACACCACTCGTTGTTGCTGGTCATGCTGACTGGAATGAGCCAACCGAAATGCTCATTGTGCTCGGTGCAGATCACGTCACTGCCCATGACGCTGCGGATGGCCGAGAAATCTGGCGAGTTGGTGGCCTTAATCCTGAGGGAGATAAATTTTTCCGTTCCATTGCATCACCTGTTGTGGCTGATGAATTTGTGATCGCACCGTACGCACGGGGAAAAACTGTGACGGCAATACGCCGTGGTGGATCAGGAGATGTCACGGCAAGCCACATTGTCTGGGAGCGCGAACCACTCGGGGCAGATGTGCCTACACCCGCTGTTCGGGATGGTCGGGTAATGGTCTGCGGTGATAAAGGACAGATGTCCTGTCTAGATTTAAAAACGGGTCAAACACTTTGGGAGGATAGTCTTCCAAAGAATCGGAACAAATTTAGTGCATCACCAATTATTGTAGATGGTCATGTCCTGCTGACTCGTGAAGATGGTCATTCATGGTGTATTCCATGGCCAGGAGAAAAGGGCGACACGCTTCAAATTCTTGGCGAGGGCATGCTCGATGAAATGACGGTGGCTACGCCTGTCTGTGTGGATGGTGAAATATTTCTCCGAACACACGATTCACTGTGGTGCATTGGGCCGGAATCAATGGTGGTGTCACCAGGACGTTCATTGGAGGAATAAAAAGATATGAATATTCGATACTCAATATTGTGTTTACTGAGTTGCGTATTGGTTTGTGAAAAAAGTAACATCCAGGCAGCTGAGCAGAGTGAACCAGCAAGACTTCTTGTGGTCACAGTGACCAAAGGCTTTCGGCATGGTTCTATTGAAACAGCAGAACCAGTGATTGAAAAACTTGGCCGAGAAAAAGGACTTTTTCACGCTGACTTTCTTCGGATGCCGCCGGGCCGACCACCTCAGCCGAGGAGGCCTCGCCGCCAAAAGAATATGACTGATGAAAAGTGGGCTCAGATTGAGGCGGAACACAAAGACAAACAACGGGCTTTTCAAAAAGCCGATCAACCATGGCAAGAGACATTGAAACAAAAGTTTGCGGTTGCATTTTCACCAGAATCACTTGCTCAGTTTGACGGTGTCGTTTTTGTCAGTACGACTGGTGAATTACCGATTCCTGATCTTGGAGCGTTTCTCAAGTGGATACAAGAAGGTCATGCTTTTATTGGCGTGCATGCAGCAAGTGACACATTGAAAAGTTCGGATGCTTACGTCGAGATGATAGGAGGCCATTTTGCTGGTCATCCATGGACCGCGGGAGGTGAGCACGGTTTCGTCAATCATGATCCGAAGCATCGCATCGTGCAGATGTTTCCAGAGCGATTTCGATGGAAGGATGAGATTTATCAATATGGTTCACGATATCAGCCTGAAAATGTTCGTGTGTTGCTTTCAATAGATATGGCAGCGAGTAAGCCGAAGCATCCTTGGCACGTGCCTGTTGCATGGATTCGTGAGTACGGTCGAGGTCGAGTGTTTTATACAAACCTCGGCCACAATAATGAGACGTGGGGAGATGCTGCATTCCAGAACCACATTACCGAAGGAACAGCGTGGGCACTTGAGAAGTTTGATGCCCCAAGTACATCAAATTCATCGGTTCAGGCAGCAGAATATCTTCGAAGTGCTGTTGCTGCGGCTGGCGAGTTAGAAGGCATTGAACACGATGCTCTTCGAGCAGAGGTCGATGCAAAAATCAAAGCAAACCCACTATGGGCTATTCAGATGAGACCTCAACTTGTTGCGTTGCGAACCCTCAAAGGTGCAGAACTCACGACATCTCTTCAACAATTTGTAGAAGCAATACACGAGTAGTCCGTGTGACTGAATACGCTTTTTTAGTTCTCTACCCAATCGATTCCCGATTTTGAAATGGAGAAATGATGAAACATTTTCCTCGATATGTCGCAGTGAAAGTGGCAGTATGTCTACTCGTTGGTATGACAACCCAATGGGTTTGGGCGGCTCCACCAAATGTGGTGGTGATCCTTGCCGACGATATGGGGTTTTCTGATCTTGGATGCTATGGAAGTGAAATAGAAACGCCGAACTTTGATCGACTTGCTCATGGTGGCCTGCGGTTTACGCAAGGCTATAACACCGCTCGATGTTGGCCAACTCGTGGCGCACTGCTCACGGGCTACTATGCGCAATCAATTCGTCGCGACAAAATGCCTGGAGTACAGGGTGGAAACCGTGGTGGGCGACCAGCCTGGGCGCAGCTTCTTCCCGAAAGACTCGCAGCTGCCGGATATCGTTCGTACCACTCTGGCAAATGGCATGTGG
Organism: Planctomycetaceae bacterium; assembly: GCA_002862165.1. Taxonomy (GTDB): domain Bacteria; phylum Planctomycetota; class Planctomycetia; order Pirellulales; family UBA1268; genus UBA1268. The sequence goes on along the minus strand of PKCL01000244.1, from coordinate 496 downwards.
ACGGCAATCCACTGGAGCAGGGGTTTGCTCATTCTCTGGATATTCAAGGTGGGCAAAACGATTTCTTTGATCCCGCAGGCATTACTGTTGATGGGAAGACTGTTGAAGAAAAAGATGATTTTTATGTGACCACAGCAGTTGGTGAGCATGCAGCGGCATGTCTCCGTGAACATGCAGAACATCACGGAGACAAACCATTTTTTAGCTATGTCGCATTCACATCACCACACTTTCCTTTACATGCGCCGCAAGACCTTATTGAAAAATATAAGGCTCGGTATCAGGCAGGGTGGAATGTCATACAGCAGGCTCGGTACAAGCGGCTCGTTCAGAGTGGCATAATCACCGCACCCCTGGCTCCGATGGAAGAAGATCTTGGTCCTCCATATGACTTTCCAGATGCCCTTGAAAAACTAGGTCCAGGTGAAATAAACCGTCCATTGCCATGGCAGAGCCTCACGCCAGAGCAGCAGACTTTTCAAGCAACAAAGATGGC
>PKCL01000114.1 GCA_002862165.1 Planctomycetaceae bacterium | reverse complement strand
CCTAACCAGTTCGACTTATACCGGGATGCACTTGTCGTCGAAAACCATACCATTTGGCCGGATGATTACGAAGATTGGTCAGAGAACGATCGCAGCCGTATCGAAACACTTCTTCACGCTGCTCCAGAAGAAGCTTTCGACCTTGAATACGTGCGTCAACATTCCGGATTTGCCCGCGTCATAACAGTCACGCCTGATGATCTCGAACGAGTGGCGGCGACATAACGTGAAACGACATGAAATCCACGTTCGACTAGACGATAACACTGCGGCAACCTCACCGGTTTCTCGCTCGTATAAGATTCATGTTGGTGATGAGATTCTTCAACACATTGGCGATTTGGTTCGAAATGACAACGTACAGCGAGCAGTTGTTGTTTCTGATCAATCGATAAATGAATCACACGGACATACTGTTACACGGTCACTCGAAGCTGCATCGATAACAGTTGATCGTCTTAGTATTCCGCCTGGAGAGGCATCCAAATCTCTCGTTGAATCCGAGCGATTATGGAATGAATTCGCCCGCCTCGAAATTGACCGCAAAACAGCAATCCTTGCCGTTGGTGGCGGTGTTGTGGGCGACCTCACCGGATTCGTAGCTGCAACGTTTTCACGTGGCTTACGAGTCTGGCAGATACCAACAACCTTAGTTGCGCAAGTTGACAGCGCTATTGGCGGAAAGACCGGTGTGAATCTTCCCGCAGGAAAAAATCTTGTTGGAGCTTTTTGGCAGCCCCGAGGCGTTGTGGCTGATATTAACACGCTGAATTCACTGCCAGATCGTGAATATGTCAGTGGACTCGCTGAAGTGGTTAAATACGGGATGATCTTAGATCCTGACTTTTTTCAATGGCTAGAAAATAATGCAAATCTCATTAGAGGCCGAGACAAAGAAAGTCTAAACCATGTCGTACGTCGTTCCGCCGAACTCAAAACATTTGTTGTCGAAAGGGATGAACGTGAAATAACTGGCTTACGTGCCTGCCTCAACTACGGCCATACGTTCGCTCATGCCTTCGAAACAACTACTGGTTACGGCACGCTCCTTCATGGAGAAGCCGTCTCCCTCGGCATGATGGCAGCAGTGCGGCTTGCCTGTTCACTTAGTCTCCTAGATCAAACTGCTGTTGAACGACAACAAAAACTGCTTGAAAGTCTTGGGCTACCAGTAGTAACGCCTGTGCTGAACAACATCAACGCTAATGATTTCCTGAAGATCATGGCTCGAGATAAGAAAACCGTTGGAGGAAATCTACGATTTGTCCTACCGGACGAAATTGGCCATGTCAAAACCATGGATCATATCGACTCCATACTTGTTACATCAGCAATAAAAACGGTTTGCTCCGCAGTCTAGAAAATGTCGCAAACATCTGTCGCTGTCTTTTCACTTGGTAGACATTTCACCAGGTGGAACCGCACGGTTATCAGTTTAGAAAATATCGTTGGCATAACACCTCAACGACATATCGACATAAAAATAACTTCTTGCAAAAAAGGAGCCAACGTCGTAGGCATTTTTAACAAAAACACACTCGTAGAAAAAACACAATTTCTAGATGGAAACTTTAACCAGAACTCAATGATCATGAGTAGCCACAACCAACTTCAGTAAGAACCATGTCACATCAAGATCTAGGCAGTCAACACTAAAAAGTGATCTTGTTAACACTCCTGATCAAAGCGGACCAAACATCTTACCGCTAGACTTTCTACCAGGTCGCTTGTACTCCCAAACCTCCCTGGTCACCAATTGGAACTGGCACCACTCTCACTTCGTAGCCCGCAAAATGATGCTCGGTTCGGCTAACTGCTAACGAACTGGCCCAGGCAAGGTACCAACCAAGAAATGCCTGCGAAGAATAGTGAGCATCGTCGTTGATTCTAGAAAAACCAACAAAAGTAGAGCAGACGTAAAGAGTTCCTTTGGCAAGTGGATTTTCAACCATGTCAGCTGCGGCAAGAAACGGAATTGCTCCCATAAAAGAGTGCCCACTTACTCCGTTATTATCTTGAAAGAACTTCCAATCACTGCCAGAAGATGATTCTGTGTTGATTGAGCCATTATTGCTTGGCCGAGAAGCACCCGTTGCCAACTGTAGAACGTAGACGGGTGGACCTCCGACTAAAAAGATTCGGAGACTTCGTGAACCCCACCCTCCTAACGCATCACCAACCGGAACTCCTTCAAGAGCGACCCCAGCTGCAGCAGCAATTCCAGCAGCTGGCAACAAATAAATTCCATCACCGATATCTTTCGTTGCCGAAAAAAAATCACCTGTCTGTGATCCCGTTATTCCAGTCTGCCAGGCATTTTGCATCGTCGTATCAAAACCCGTATTGGCCATTAATGCTCCTGCACCAAAAGCAGCAGTCACACACGTTAGATTCTCACAGGAATAAAAATTTTTATAATCCTGAGAAATCTTTCGGCCAGTTCGAGAAAGCCGTGGGAACCGACTTTCTTCCCACGGTAGTTGACGGGTACTATGAGATGAAACAACTTCTGGGGGTGTTGGCAGTGCATACACTGGTTCATTTTCGAACTCCATCCTTTGAGCTAAATCAACTGTTGCATCCGCTGATGACTGCCCCTGCAGGTCGGTTTCCCAACCACCAGTAAGCACGACACGTTCTGGCATGAGACTGGCGTCATTTGCAGCCAAGGGCTGCGTCTCTACCACCGCATCAACCCAGGCACCACTGGTAGCAGGAAGCACTTGAACAACGACCCGCTGACGTTGCTGAGGCCAGTGTGGCCACGGAGCATCGAAGCCGCTCATCATATTCTCTGATGCCGTTGAGTGTGGAACCTCCACCCACGCCGACTCAATCTTGCCAGCCCGGGGAGGCACTGAATCAAAATCTGGGGGAACAGTCTTGATAACAGGCCAGTCAGCCGCAACGGTCTTGACAGTTTTTTCCCAGATTGCGTGACCATCTTCTGAACCTAGAAACATTCCATCTGATGCAACTGGTAACGAATTGTTAACTACTGATCGTGGAGATAATTCACGAGCAGTGAGATTCGGATCGGCCGCACATAGACCATGGGATAATTGAATTTCGAGTAAAATTGCACAACAGAGAAGACACCATTGCCTAAGTTGCAATGGGCTAAGACGTAAACAAGAAAAACATTGTGAGGAGATCATTTGTTGGTGTGGACTTTCGCAACGACTCAATAACTGATCAAGACAGATTTATCTGACACCCTGTCTCTAAGACACTCTTGCAGCCCCCCTTCCTTTCCCTCTTCCCTCAGACAACCTCTTTTTCACCCAGATGCTATCCTGCTAAGTACGTAGAGCCATTCGCCAGAAGAAAGTTCAACACCCATGACAAGGAAGGTCAACGACTTCATGCCTCCCTCAAGCCAAGTCAATGGGAACAAATCACTCACTTCAGATATCCACCAAACGCTTCTGCGTTGGTGGGGCTTTGATACTTTTCGGCCGCTTCAGGCTGAAGCAATCTCTGCTGCCATTCACGGCCGAGACTCTGTTGTAGTACTTCCAACAGGTGGCGGTAAAAGCCTCTGCTACCAACTCCCACCTTTGCTGAGCCAGGCAACCGATATCATCATCTCTCCGTTGGTATCACTTATGAAAGATCAGGTGGACTCGCTAGAAGCTATTGGATACCCAGCAGCAGCCATACACAGCGGACTCTCTGTGAATGAGCGAAGAAAAACATATCAAAGACTTCGAAGTGGCGTTCTTCGATTACTCTTCATAGCCCCCGAGAGGCTTTTTAATTCAAACCTTATTGAGACACTTTCACATCTTCAAATTCAGCGATTCGCGATCGATGAAGCGCATTGCATCAGCCAGTGGGGCCATGACTTTCGTCCCGAATATCGTCAACTATCTACTTTGAGAGAGCATTTTCCTCAAGCAAGTTTTCATGCATATACAGCAACTGCAACACCTCCTGTTAGGAGTGATATCGCTGAACAACTTCATCTCAAAAATCCCGAGATTTTT
>PKCL01000232.1 GCA_002862165.1 Planctomycetaceae bacterium | reverse complement strand
TTTTCAACAGCCACCCTTAACTTGGTGAGCTCAAGTGGTTTTTGCAAGTACGTGAAGGCGCCCTGCTGCATCGCCTCAACTGCCGAGGGCACCGTACCGTGACCAGTGACAACAATCACTTCGGTCTCGACAGACGACTCCTTAGCCAGCTTCAAAATGTCCAGGCCGCCGATGTTGTTCATCATAAGATCAGTAACGACGACATCAAATGGATCTCGCTCGAGTTGCTCAGCACCCTCATTACCACCACCGGCCACCGTCACCTTATAACCAAGTCGCTCAAGCCCCTCGCCCATTGTTCGAGCATGGACAATATCATTATCGACTACGAGAACGCGTACCGACCGCGCAATCCCATCAATACTTCCTGTGAAACCATTTTTTATTGAATTCGTCGACATCATTCACCAATAAATATATTAAAAATCAAACACTTCTTACGATTTATGGCCAGCCGCTTCTGTCGGCAACCTTGGCGGAGCTGGCAACCATATCGCCAGCTTCGTACCGCGACCGGGTGCACTCTCAATATCAATTGAGCCACTGTGAGCCTCAATAATCTTTCGAGCCGTCGGAAGGCCAAGTCCCGAACCCCCTTGTTTCGTCGAATAAAATGCCTCAAATACACGAGCAAGCGTCTCTGCTCCCATGCCAGGGCCAGTATCAATCAGTTCAATCATGACTCCAAGTCCAGCAGCGCGCGTCCTCACCATGAGCTGGCCACCTTCTTGCATCGCCTGAGTCGCGTTAATCAAAAGGTTCAGTATCGCCGAACGAAATGTCTCACGGTCAATCCGCACAGCAGGCAATTCCGGGTCAAGGTATCGGACAAGTTCAACACCTGCATCATCCGTACGAGGCTGAAAGAAATCGAGTAGCTGCTCGAGTTCCACATTGAGATTTCCCGGCTCTGGATCTATTCCTTCCTGCCGCGAAAAGTCTAGAAAATCATCCAGCAGCTTCTGCAAACGATCACATTCCTGTCGAACAAGATCTATTTTGGCTTTTGCTCGCCGGGCTGTCTGGTTTGCAGCCGACTCATCGCCTAGCGAACCAATATCCTCGCCCAGTAACTCCATATTCAAACGGATGCTTGACAATGGATTACGGATCTCGTGAGCAAGCTCGCTTACGAGTTTCACTAACTCCGTATAGGTATCACCTTCACCTGGGATCTGTTCCCTGAGCAGTGCTGATTGTCCCATAATCACAGCGCCCGAAAGAGTTGAAATTCTTCAGAAGGCAAACTCCCTGCAGAGCCTTCAGTGAGAAGCTCTGCAGAGAGGAACAAGTTCAAACTATTCAGTTTCCGAGGCTGGCTCTGCATCAGCCGTAGCCTCTTCCATGGCTGCCCGTCGACTCAGTTTCACGCGATCCTGTTCGTCAACAGCAATGACTTTGACTCGCATTGTGTCACCAACTCGGCACACATCACCGACATTGCCAACATACTCATTTGAAAGTTCACTGATGTGACACAAGCCGTCTTTTCCAGGGACAAGTTCAATGAAGGCACCAAAATCTTTGACGCTTGTTACGCGACCCTCATAGATTCGGCCAATCTGAATTGATGCCGTGAGGGCCTCGATTTTCGCCAGTGCCGATGTTGCACTTTCGGCATCATGGCTAGCAACGGTAACCGTGCCATCATCATCCACTTCGACATTTGCTCCTGTTGTTTCCTGAATCGAGCGGATTGTTTTCCCACCAGGGCCTATAAGGAGACCAATTTTCTCAGGGTCAATATGCGTTCGCAATAATCGTGGTGCCCACCCAGATATTTCATCGCGTGGTCTCCGTACTGCAGAAAGCATTGCACGAAGAATTTCAAGACGGGCTTCTCGAGACTGTGCGAGCGTCGCCTTAATAATGGCAGGAGATATTCCATTGATTTTTAGGTCAAGCTGAATACCAGTGATGCCATTCTGCGAACCAGCAATCTTGAAGTCCATATCACCAAAATGATCTTCGTCACCAATAATATCAGTCAGCAGAGTCCATTTATCCTCAGATTCTTTCACCAGACCTACCGAAATACCAGCTACAGGATTAGAAATTGGTACACCCGCAGCCATTAAACCAAGGGTCGCACCACAAACCGATGCCATCGAACTAGAACCATTCGACTCTAAAATGTCTGAGATCACACGAATCGTGTACGGGAAAACATCGGGGTCAGGAAGAACTGGTTTAACACTTCGCTCTGCAAGAGCTCCATGTCCTATTTCTCGACGGCCAGGCCCACGAATCGGCCGGACCTCACCTACAGAAAACGAAGGGAAATAATAATCAAGCATGAACTTTTTGGAGTATTCCTCAAAAAGTCCATCGACTCTCTGCTCATCTTTGCCAGTTCCGAGGGTCACCGTTACAAGTGCCTGAGTTTCCCCACGCTGGAAAAGAGCTGAGCCATGAACACGGGGCAGTAAGTCGACCTCACATTCAATTGATCGTAACGACTTGGAGTCTCGACCATCTGGACGAGTACCACCAAGAATCAATTCTCGAATAGCATGCTCTTCAAGGCCATGCCAAACGTGCGAAAAGTCACCTTCGCTCACAGCGTTATCACTATCTGCAGTGTCGGCAGGACAAACTTCACTCTTCGCCCGCTCCTTAAGGGCCTTTACGGCCTCGCCTCGCTCAAGTTTCCCTGTGATTCCTGCTGCTGCTAAAAGCTCTGAGTAGTACGCCGACTTGAGACGTTCTCTGAGCGGAGCATAGTCTGGTAGTTCATATTCCTTTTTGGGCTTACCTGCCTTCGCTGTAAGCTCTTCTTGCATTTCACAGATTGTAATAATAACTCGATGTGCTTCGTCTAGTGCTTCCAGCATCCGCTCTTCTGGCATTTCACGAGCAAAGCCCTCAATCATGAGAATTGCCGTCTTACTGCCTGAAACAATTAGATCAAGATCACTCTCTTCGAGTTGGTCCTGTGTAGGAAATGGAACAAATTCCCCGTTAACGTGTGCCAATCGCACATTTCCAATCGGACCTTCAAAAGGGAGTGGTGAAATACAGAGTGCAGCAGATGCACCAATCATCGCCAAAATATCTGGGTCATTTTGGCGATCACTCGAGAGTGTCTGAGCTTGAACCTGAACTTCATCATTGAATCCTTCGGGAAACATCGGCCGGATCGGGCGATCAATCAGGCGGCTTGTAAGCGTTTCCTTCATTGTTGGCCGGCCTTCTCGCTTCAGAAAGCCACCCGGAAACTTACCTGCTGCCGCAGTTCGCTCCCGATAATCACATGTAAGTGGGAAAAAATCTATTCCTGCGCGTGGTGAGCCTGTTGCAGCAGCAACAAGAACTATTGTCTCTCCGTAAGAGACCAGCACACTCCCCGCTGCCTGCTTTGCTAGCAAACCAGTTTCCAAACCCAACACTTCCTGACCAACCCGACGTTCAACACGATGTTTCATTTTTACTAAACCTTCCTTCTTCTTGCTTCGGCACTCCCAAGATCCGACTTACCAGTTTGTTGCTGGTAATAACTCGGGACTCACTACGAGAGTGTTCACTAAGACCATAAAATTTTTATTGCACTATTTCGAACTATCATGACCACAATTCTTCTGCCTAGACCGCAAGGAATTGAAGTTCCAATGCAACGCGTATAGAGAATCGAGCCCAAGAGAAAGCAACATTACATTTATCGTATTACTTCATCAGGGAGCCACCGTCGAACGCGAGGCCGCAGAAGTTTCCCAAACTACTTACGAATACCAAGACTTCGAATAATATCCAGATACCGCTGTGGAGCGACACGTTTGAGATAATCAAGAAGTCGTCTGCGTCGACTGACCATAAACAAAAGACCTCGGCGACTTGCAAAGTCCTTCGAATGCTTTTTAAAATGGTCAGTCAAATGCGTGATTCGTGCGGTAAGCAGCGCTATTTGTACTTCTGCAGAACCTGTATCTTCCTGCCCACGGCGATGGGCACCTATAAGTTCTTGCTTGCGTTCCTTAGTCAGCGTCATCTTCG
>PKCL01000392.1 GCA_002862165.1 Planctomycetaceae bacterium | reverse complement strand
TGTTCTGGGGAGGGCGTGTTGAAGCAGGCTTTTGTTCTGGATCCCTCGTTTTTTTCCCTGAAGAAGGCGGAAGTGGTGCAGGAGTCACGACAAGAGTCGATGGTGACTCAAAGCCATGGCTCCACAGAAGCTGCTGGTCATACTGCATGGCTATGAGATCAAGCTGTTCGGGAAGTGTCAGCGGCGGATTGGTTTGTGCTGCAAGATGGTCGTGCGGTATCCCTTCAGGAAGACCATCTGTTGTGATCGTGAGTCCTGATGTTGCTGACTGTCCTGTTGTTGCTGACTGTGCAAGCAGGTCCATGATGAGTGTGGCTGGTTGTTGTCCGGCCTGCCACTGTAGTGGCCGCCTCGTGCTGAGTTGCTTTTGTGTCGTCACAGACAATTGTCGAAGAGCCTGCTGGCGCTTTCGATCTGCCTGCTCTAGTTGGCTGGCCTTGCCGAAGGGTGTGATCCAGACGCTTGATTCAAGGACAGCAATCTCCGTTTCTGTTTCATGTGCAAGCCGCCATAAGACCGCACGAAGGCTCTCCCCCTGGCAGGCAAGTGTTATGTGTTGCGTTGGATCGATCTGGCGGTCGAGGATGATGATTCCATCACTGATAGTGCTGAGCTTTGAAACGAGTCGTGCGAGTGGAATGCGTTGAAAAGTTGCCTGCACGGGCCTGTTCAGGAAAGCTGGTTGTGAACGGGCCGCCGTTGCCGTGCTGCTCATCACGAAGCCCATGCAGAGGGCAGCGATGAGTTGGATGATGTGAAATGTATCCGTGATTGGTCGTGTCATCAGCGGGTCCAAGGAAATCTCGTAGCGATTTGTGAGTTTCTGGCACAATCGTACACCGTATGGAACGTTCTCCACAAAAAGAAAAACAGGTATCGAAGCCGACAGTCGTCGTGCTCGGAGCCGGTATTAATGGTGCAGCACTGGCTCGACAGTTTGTGCTGAATGAAGCTGATGTGATTCTTGCTGATACGCGTGATGTTGCTGCTGGAACAACAGCGTGGTCAACACGACTTATTCATGGAGGTCTGCGTTATCTCGAGTATGGTGAATTCGATCTTGTCCGTGAGAGCCTGGCTGAGAGAAACAAACTCGTCAAAATGGCCCCACATCTGGTGAAGCCTCTACGGTTTGCCGTGCCCCTGCGTCGGCGATTGGGTGGTCTACTGGCAGCGGCAGCACGAATAGTTGGTTGCGAGGCGGTAGCGCAATGGCTTACGACAAACCGAGGGCGTGGGAGTTGGGCGGTCGGTATCGGTCTGACGCTCTACGATTTGTTCTCACGAGATGCTTCCTGGCCAGTTCACGCCATGAAGCGTTCGAGTTCGCCTGGACTGCCGCAGGTGGATGCACAGCAATTTCCGTGGATAGCAACCTACTTCGACGCCCAGTGTATTTTTCCTGAACGGCTTACTGTCGAACTGCTTGCGGATGCAGAAGCTCATGCTGCTCAGCATGGTCAGCGCTTCCACGTGATAACTCATCACGACTGGAGCCTCGATGGTGATGGGCAGTTTGCATGGACTCCGAAACATGTAAAACGTTCAGGGACTCAAAAGAGTGTTGAATCACTTTCAGTACGTCCGGATGTGATTATCAACGCAACGGGGGCCTGGGTCGATCAGACGTTGGCAGGTTTGTGTTGCAGCGACTCATCTGTTGATCGCGGTCATGATATTGAGCAGGGGCTTATTCGGGGAACAAAAGGAAGCCATATCGTCCTTAAGGATGTATCGCTCAGAGACGCACTTGGTGGAGACGGCGTCTATGCCGAGGCTCCAGATGGAAGACCAATTTTTCTTCTGCCATTTGCCGAGGAACAGGTGCTCGTTGGTACGACAGATATTCCGGTGCAAGGTGATCCAGGCCTCGCTCGAACAGACCAGTCTGAGGTGGACTATCTAATCAAGGCTGTTTCGAGAATCGTGCCGCAGTGTCAACTTTCTGAAAAGAATATTGTTCAGCACTACTGTGGTGTGCGCCCACTTCCCGGACCTCGTGTGACTGGTCGTGCAGCAGGTACCCCTGGATCAGTCACCCGGCGACATTTGCTCCTTCGTGACGAAGACGCGACGATACCGACCTGGTCGGTCGTTGGTGGCAAACTCACAACATGTCGGAGTCTGGCTGAGGAGTCAGTCAAAAAAGTTTTTGCTGAATGCGGCTTTCCAATCGTCGAACAAAACACTCAGCGAGTGCTTCCTGGCTGTTTGCGTGAAGAGGATCGCGAAGCATGCCTCAGTAAAACCAAGAAGGCGGCCACACAGTCAGGTGTTCCTGAGGAGTTCGTTGATGCTGTCTCCCAGTGGGCGGTCGGTCTTTATGGAAGGCGTGCACCTGATCTTTTTGAAAATATGATGCAATGTTCGCAAGCAGCTATGCTTCCTCCGCTTATCGGAGACAGTGGTCTGCCGACGGCAGCTGCGGTATTCGCAATAGAAAAAGAGTGGGCATTGTCTCTCAGTGATCTGATTGAAAGGCGCCTTATGTTGATTTTTCACCCGCGACTTTCGCTGGCAACCCTGCGAGACCTTGTCGAAATTCTTGTTGTCATGGGTTGTCTTCAGCCTGCCGATCGAGAGCCGGCTGTATTGTCAGAGGTAAAGTATTTGCAAGATTTATATGGAAAAAAGATTGTCACACAGTAAGTTGCTTGTGATGTGTGGTGTCACTGGGGCTCTCGACTGATTGTCTCTCAATAGATTATGGGGAATAACAATATGACAACGTCGAAGAAGCGATGTGTTTTGGCTCTCGATCAGGGAACGACGTCGAGTCGAGCCATACTCTTTGATAACACCGGACAGCCGCTTGCCACGCAGCAGGAGTCCTTCACGCAGCATGTCCGCACGATGGAAACTGAAGCCGATGGTGGAAGCGTCGATCAGGCTATTGTGGAGCATGACCCAGAAGATCTCTGGAAGACTCAGCTTGGCTGCGCTAGTCGATGTCTGTCGGAAGCTGGCGTACGTGCTGACGAAGTTGCTGCCATCGGCATCACAAATCAGCGAGAAACAACAGTGCTGTGGGATCGGGCGACCGGAAAGCCAGTGGCGCCAGCAATTGTGTGGCAGAGTCGGGTTTCTGCACCGATATGTGAGCGATTGAAACAGGATGGGCTGGAGGACGAGGTCCGGCAACGTACCGGTTTGCTTATTGATCCATATTTTTCAGCTACCAAGATTATGCATCTATTCGAAACGCATTCGGGTTTAAGAAAACGATGTGAAGCCGGCGAAGTGCTGTTCGGAACTGTTGATAGTTTTCTTATATGGAGGCTTACCGGTGGCCGAGTGCACGCGACCGATGTGACCAATGCAAGTCGCACGCTCCTTTTTGACATCATTTCCGGTGACTGGTCAGACGAACTGTTAAAGATATTCAACATCCCACGAGCGATGTTGCCGAAGGTTCGGCCTTCATCGGGCATATTCGGTGAAATAGATGAAGGCTGGCTGGGAGCACCAATTCCTATTGCTGGATGCGCTGGTGATCAGCAGTCATCAGCATTCGCTCACGGCTGTGATGAGGCTGGTGACGCCAAGACAACCTATGGAACGGGAGCATTTCTTCTAGAGTCAACCGGTACCACACCTGTGCTTAACGCCGAGGGTTTGCTGGCGACGCCGGCGTGCACGCGTGAATCTGATTCTGCTCCTCAGTCATACTGTCTTGAGGGTTCTGTTTTTGTGGCAGGGGCACTTATCGGGTGGTTACGCGATGGTCTTGGAATTATTGAAAGGTCCAGTGACATTGAGCCGCTCGCCAGAAGTGTTCCAGACTCTGGCGGTGTCGTGATTGTGCCGGCTCTTGCTGGGCTCGGTACTCCTCATTGGGACCCTTTTGCTCGTGGTCTGATCGTTGGTCTCACGCGGTCGACTGAAAGATCACATATCGCACGCGCGGCACTCAACGCAATTGCTCTCTCGGTTGCTGAGGTTCTGGGATGTCTGGAGGCCTCAAGTGGTCATCGACTACCACGATTACGTGTTGATGGAG
>PKCL01000486.1 GCA_002862165.1 Planctomycetaceae bacterium | reverse complement strand
GGTTGATCTTTGGTTCGACAGCGAACCGGAACCCCAGTGTGTTCATGCCGATTGCCAACCGTTACTACGAACGAGTGCGCGGCTGGACGGCATCCCTTCGCCTAGGCACGATCGCCGACACACATCTATTCCAACCCATTACGAAAAAAGTTCGGCAGGTCGATCATCACGGTGGCTACACCGCAGCCGCTGGACATGCTTTGTATACGGCTCGCAATTATCCGCAGCCCTGGTGGAACCGTACCGCATTCGTGTGTGGACCAACGGGCAAGCTTGTCGGTACCTTTGTGATCGAGCGTGATGGTGCTGGTATGAAATCCAGCAGCCCAATCAATCTGTTTGCTAGCAATGATGAATGGACAGCTCCGATCATGGCGGAGGTTGGTCCCGACGGGAACGTCTGGGTGCTGGATTGGTACAACTTCATTGTGCAGCACAACCCAACGCCACAAGGTTTTGAAACGGGTAAGGGAGCAGCCTACGAAACCAAGTTGCGAGACAAGAAGTACGGCCGTATTTATCGCGTGGTACCAGACAAACCACGTGGGGCAAGCTTCCGGCCTGTCATTAAAAACCCCGACAAGCTTGAATCGTGTCGTACGGATCAGCTCACACACCCAACTATGCAGGTCCGCCTGCACGCACAGAGGTTGTTCGTCGAACACGGCGATACCAAGGTTGTTCCTGAACTTATCTCGCTAATTGAAGACCAAACCGTTGATGGCATTGGCCTGAATGTTGGCGCGATTCACGCGTTGAACACGCTGCATGGACTTGGCGTGTTGCAGGACGACAGCAGTCTTGCGTTCGATGCGGCCACGAAGGCTCTGACCCATCCATCCGCCGGAGTACGACTGAATGCTGTGCGAGTTCTTCCGGAAATCCCGGCGACGCTTGCCGCGTTACAAAAGGCCAATGTGATCGCAGACACCGATAATCAGGTGGTGCTGGCAGCCCTCCTGAAAATGTCCGATTTACCCGTCGGCGATGCAGGAAGAAACCTTCGCGGATTGGTCAACGATACAAAGATTCTATCGGATCGATGGTTGAAAGATGCTTTGACGAGTGCCGCCGCGATGCATGCCGATAGTTTCCTGACTGCCGTGCTCGGGCATCAGCAACCGATCGATCCGCGTTCAAATGATTTAATCGTACGGGTCGCCGAGCATTTCGCTCGCACGCGTCCGACGAAAGAGCCCGTGTCAGAAATACTGACAGCAATGGCCAAGAGTTCCAACAAGGCAAGAGATGCGATCATCAGGGGCCTGGCGGCTGGCTGGCCGAAAGATCATATCATCAAGTTAGATGCATCTGTTGATGCCGATCTTCAATCGGTCTTTGTATCAGCGTCTGTTTCCGTAAAAGCATCGTTGGCACGGTTGGCCGCATCGTGGTCGAACCAGTCGCTACAAAACGAGATTGCTCCCATTGTCGCTGGATTCATCCGTCGAATCGAAGATGGTAGTTTGGCCATCAAAGATCGAATCAACGCCGCCAATGAACTGATGCAACTCGATTCCGGTCGCGTGGATTCAGCAGAGGCAATCGAGGGTTTGATTGGCCCGCACTCACCCATCAGTCTGTCGGTCGGTCTGATCCAGACGATCAGCCGGTCAAAGGCTCCAGGACTCGCCGAGCGGTTTGCTCGCATCAACAAGACTGCCACACCTGCACTGCGAGCGGAAGTCCTTCGCGTCATGGTGTCACGGCCAGAGCTGACAACGCAACTCCTGTCCTTGATCAAAGCAGGTGAACTGCACATTTCTGATCTTTCGACGCAGCAGGTTGGCATCCTTTCAAGGTACCCGTCGGCTGAGGTTCGCCAAGGCATGCGAGATGTGATGCGGTCCAGTGGTGTTACCATCAGCAACGATCGCAACAAACTGGTAGCCGCGAAAATGCCTCTGACGGAAAGGACTGGAGACTCAGAAATAGGGAAAGCGGTTTTCACAAAGAACTGTGCAGCCTGCCATATCTTTAAGGGTGAGGGCATAACTGTTGGGCCGAACTTGAATGGTATGTCCGTACACCCAAAAGCTGAATTACTGACCCACATTCTCGACCCGAACCGTAGTGTCGAAGCCAACTATCGGCAGTACACCGTGCTTACAGTGGATGGTGTAGTGATCAGTGGCCTGTTGGCTGCGGAATCGTTGACCACCATCGAAGTCATTGATGCTCAAGGAAAAAGGTACACGATTCTGCGAGAAGACATCGAGGAGTTGATGGCATCCAGGAAGTCGGCGATGCCGGAAGGATTCGAGCAGTCGATCAATGACGAAGGCTTCGTAAATCTGCTTGAGTATCTGACCGAACACGAACAGTTCATTCCACTCGGATTGGAAAAGGTTGCCAACACGGTGTCGACGCACGGCATGTTTTCGCGTCGCGACAACAAACATGAGCGATTGATCTTACCGAAGTGGGGCACGATCAGCTTCAATGGCATTCCGTTCAGTTTGATCGATCCACAGGGGACGACCGTGAATAATGTTGTGATGCTCAACGGCCCTCACGGACCGTTCGCTCCGCAGATGCCCAAAAGTATTAGCATTCGAAGTCGGACGTCAGTGAAAGGCATTCACATGCTCAGCGGAGTTGCTGGATGGGCTTCGCAGAAGCCAAGCCAAGGCAAAGCGTGTCTGATCGTGCGGCTCAAGTATGCCGATGGGAAAACTGAAGAGCATCCCCTGATCGACGGACAGCACTTTGCTGACTATATCGGAACATTCGATGTGCCCAAATCGCAACTGGCGTTTAAAGCAGCCGACGGCGGACAGCTGCGTTACCTTTCGATCCTTCCCAAACGCGATGAAGTCATCGAGACGATTGAACTTGTCAAACCTGATCACCATACGGCTCCCCTGGTAGCGGCAATGACCTTGGAGGTACCGAGGTCACACGTCGACGTCGAAACTCATGAAGACGACTGACCCCTTTTTTGGTGATTAAAATAGAAAAGATACTTATGATTTCCATTCGACGTACGTTGATGAATGTGTTATTGCTAGCCGCGTCCACGTCCATTCTTTTCGCTGCTGACCAGCAACCCAATATCATTGTTCTGTTTGCTGATGACCTCGGCTATGGTGAGCTTAGCTGTCAGGACAATCCTGAGATTCCCACGCCCCATATCGACTCGATTGCCAGTAATGGCGTGCGTTTCACCGATGGCTATGTGGCCGGTCCTAATTGCAGTCCATCACGGGCCGGACTGTTAACGGGGCGAATTCCAACTCGCTTCGGTTATGAATTTAATCCTATCGGTGCGGTCAATGAACAGTCTGGTATCGGTCTACCGGTTGCGGAAGTTACGATTGCCGAGACATTGCAGAACGCTGGGTACACGACTGGGCTCATCGGCAAATGGCATCAGGGCGGTACGGCGGACTATCACCCCTTGCGGCACGGCTTTGATGAGTTCTTTGGGTTTCTGCACGAGGGCCATTACTTCGTGCCGCCACCGTACAAAGGTGTGACGACAATGCTGCGTCGCAAGAGTTTGCCGCATGGATACACCGGTCGCTGGGTTGGAAAAAAAGGACTCATTTATACTGATCATATGGGTGGCAACGAGCCCGATTACGATGCCGACAATCCAATCACTCGCGGCGGTCAGCCCGTTGTCGAAACCAAATACCTGACCGATGCGCTGACCCGTGAAGCAGTCGACTTCATCGACCGCCACGACGACAAGCCATTCTTCCTGTATCTCGCCTACAACGCGGTCCATAGCCCTCTTCAGGGTGCGGACGCCTATATGAAAAAATTCGCGCACATCGAGGACATTCACCGCCGCATCTTTGCTGCCATGCTGTCGAACATGGACGACAGTGTTGGAGCCGTCATGGCGCAGCTACGGAAGTCAGGCCTTGAAGAGAATACGATCGTCTTTTTCCTGAGTGACAATGGTGGCCCGACTCGTGAACTGACTTCTAGCAATCTGCCACTGCGAGGATCGAAAGGACAAATGTATGAAGGCGCGTTGCGCGTGCCGTTCATGA
>PKCL01000160.1 GCA_002862165.1 Planctomycetaceae bacterium | reverse complement strand
GAGGCATTTTCGCTTTGGATTCCCTATCTTCTTGTATGGGGGAAATTGAAGGGGGTGTAGCTCAGTTGGTTAGAGCGCCAGCCTGTCACGCTGGAGGCCGCCGGTTCGAGTCCGGTCACCCTCGCTTATTGTTTTTGAACGTTACGAGCGTTCAGTTTTTCTTTAATCGGTCTCATAGATGTCTATTCCTTTTGCTGGCCGAGCCATTGTCACGGGGGCGGCGAGCGGACTTGGGCGAGCCATCACGCAAGAACTCGCGAACCGGCAATGGGAAATTGCGACTGTCGATTTCAAAGACAGTGGCGATGAAGCCTGGGTGGCTCTTGATCGTGAGGTCATTTCCAGCGGCGGGAAGCATCTAGCAAGTCCGTTCGATATTCGTGACGGTAGTTCATGGCGGGAACTGGCCAATCGATTAAAAAAAGAGTGGCCCACCATTGATCTTCTTGTAAATGCAGCAGGTGTTGGTGCAACCGGTGAGGTTGGTTCTTTGCCAGTACAACAGTGGCAGCGAGTCATCGAAACAAACCTTCTAGGAACAGCCATTGGATGCGAAACATTTCTGCCACGGTTGCGAAGCCAAAGGAAACCAGCACGACTATTAAACATTGCTTCAATTACAGGTCTTCTGGCGCCACCCTCAATGGCTGCTTATTCAGCAAGTAAGGCCGGAGTCATTGCCTTGTCAGATGCAATTGCAGCGGAGTCTCAAGGACAGCCAAGCGTCACGGTTGCATGTCCGGGGTTTTTTCGATCTGGACTTCTTGATTCTTGGCATTTCACACAGGCTATGGAGCGTCGAGAAGCGGCTCGACGTATGAAGAAAACAGTATGGACATCAGAGTCAGTGGCCCGATTCGTGCTGGCAGCGACTTTTCGTGGTCAGCACTATGTCGTGCTTGGGCGGCAGGCGCGGATGCTCTGGTTTTTAAAGCGTTGTACTCCAAGACTAACGAATAAGTTGATAAGTTATCTGTATCACCGATGTAAGCCTGATGAATAAGTGTTGCGGGTAGAAACGTAATGACTTTGCCATTGTCAGTCTGGTTCCCCTTCTTTCATAGAGCAGAAGTTTCACTCATTCTGAAACCAGAACGATATCTGGACTAAGAAAATATGCCTGCAGCAAGGGTATATGTTTGGAGCAAGAGGTATTTGTCTGCATCATTGAGTCAAAAAGTGAAGATGGTCGACGGAGTTGTATTTGAAACATCGATGAATCAACGAAGTGGTCAAGATACTGTGTTTGCGGTGGGTCTGTGAGTCGACTATTTCGTGTTATACGATTCCGGTCATATCTTGAAGCCATGCCCGAATTTCATTTTCGTATTCACTGGCCAGGCCACCTACGATGAGTTGGCGGTGGAAGCTAGCTGCCCCCTGCTTTTCCAAGTCAGCGTCTTCCGCACTTGGGAAACGTCGGTCTGGATCCGCCGCAACCAGTCCGCTACAGAAGTTCATAAGTAGCTCGTTGCAGCTAACTTCACCCGGGAGAATTTGAGGTAACCTGTGGGCGAGCGAACGTTTTGCTTCCAATAAGTCGTGGAATGAGGTGAGGCCAGCGAATGGAGGTTGGCCACTAAGCATTTCGACAAGTACATAACCAAGGCTTGCGAGATCAGATCTAGGCGAATGTTCACGTCCCTCTAAGACTTCAGGTGCAGCATAAGCCGGCGTGCAGGTTCTTTGAGATGGCGCAGTTTCCAAAGTTACTGCAGATCCGATATCAATAATTTTTGCATTGCCGGTTCGCTTAACCATGATATTTGAACTTTTAATATCACCATGAAGAATATTTGCTCGATGGAGCGCAGCTAAAGCGGCTAGGCATTCACGTACTATCGCAATAGCTACTCCAGGCTTGAGGCGAGACTGACGAGATCCAGGTGTCACGATAACGTTATTAAGATACTCCCAGCGCGAAGCCGTGACGCGTTCCCTTGTCTTCTCGAGTAAATCTGGAGCTAGAAGTCGGGATAGATCGTATCCATCGATCCATTCCATCTCCATGATTCTGATCTGTCGTTGTTCAACAAAGTTTTGAACGTCGAGTAGGTTATCTTGCTGGATCTGAGCGACTTGTGCAGAGACCCGAGCAATGCCTTCCATTGCGGCACTATATCTGTCTTCTGATTCGTATCGCTCTGGAGAGAAAATCTTGAGAGCAACTGGAAGCGTAAAGCCATCAGTTCCTTTTCGTGTAGTCAGGAAAACAACGCCCTGCCCCCCCGACCCAAGGCGACGACCAAGGTTATGGTATTGAGTCCAGTTGAGCCGACCACCATCAAGAACCTCACCATATTGAGCAAGTAGCTCATCAGGGCATCGACCACCTCTAACGCCTGCTGCTGGGAGTGTCGGCTGGCCGTCTTGAAAAATTGTGGTTGACATTCGATGACAACTTTCAACTGGGAGTGGTTTGAATCGCGGGATGAATTACTTTTTACTTTTATTATTTGAGGATATCAGGAAGCCTGTGGGTTAAACGACAGGTGTCGGGAAGCCTCGTTCCTTATCGACCAAATTGATAATGGGTCGGCCCTCCCTATATCGTATGATGTTTTCACAGAACAGGTCAGTCATGCGATCAATTCTTTTTTTTGATTGTCCACCAACGTGCGGTGTAATAATAAGATGAGGTGCAGCCCAAAGAGGGCTGTCTGCTGCCGGAGGCTCCTCTGGGGTCACGTCAAAACCAGCAGAGTCAAGGTGGCCGGATTCAAGCGCATCAACGACTGCTTGCTCAACTACAAGGCCACCGCGAGCAACATTGATCAGTATGGCACCGGGCTTCATAACTGAAAGAGCCGATGCATCAATCATGTTTCGTGTCTGGTTCGTCAGTGGCGCGGTAAGGAAAATAAAATCAGCTTTCGGAAGCAAGTTATGGAGATCCTCTGGTCCTCCGAGTTGGTCTACGAGCGGTGCTGGTCGGTCTGGAAAGTAATCCGTTGCAAGGATGCGAGTTTTTAATGGGTGGAGAACTTCGGCGAGCCGTTGCCCGTTGCCTCCAAGGCCAACAATAAGAACC
Source organism: Planctomycetaceae bacterium (assembly GCA_002862165.1). Classification (GTDB taxonomy): domain Bacteria; phylum Planctomycetota; class Planctomycetia; order Pirellulales; family UBA1268; genus UBA1268. The sequence continues at coordinate 997 of PKCL01000160.1, read as the reverse complement.
GTTGACTCGGTGAGATCACGCGTTGGCCTGCGGATAAATTCTTTGTGTTGCTGCTGCTGAATGAAGAGTGGGATTCTTCTACTGCAGCCCGTCGCTAATGCGATCGAGTGCTCTGCAACTTGATCAGCAAGCACACCTGATGCACTCGAAACAACAATCTTGGATTCAACAACACTTGGAACGAGGCAGTGATCAAGGCCGGCTGCCGAAGACTGAATCCAACGCAAACGTTTCGCTTTGACAGTCTCTTCCCACGGAACTGGTACTTTGGCATGACCACAAAAAATATCAGCTTTCGGGAGTTCCTCAGCAATTCGTTCCTGTCCAGCAGCAACGACATTTGCCTCAGGGTACGCCGCTTGTATCTGTTTGATATGTTGAGTTTCAACTGGGTAGCAGAGAACGATTCGCACGTCAAATTTCTTGTGGCACGAGGACAATAAAATGGCTTGCCGTAGTCTGATGTCTATCCACGTGGTGCCGCTGTGGAATTCTAAAAACCGTTCAGACACAACATTATTGTGTAATTACCCTAGTTACTGGAAGCGCAATCAGGAATTAAAAGTCAGCGATTTATAATGGTCATTGCAAAATTGCGAGATACCTGAAGAATAAATCATGGGTAAATAAGTTGTTTTTAGCTACATAGTCATATACTTCCTTTAATGACATATGTTTTATACGCATCTTTTTCTTTGGACGCACATGTAGCATGAGTTGTACGCGAACGGCGGTGGTCATGACGGCCTCGCTCATTTTTTTACGAATTGTAGTAGGCCTTCATTTTTTCCTGGAGGGCTCGAGTCATTTGAGAGACCCCTCCTGGTCAAGTGCCGGCTTTCGGAAGGCGGCAGTCGGACCACTTGCTTCTTTTCTAAAATCCGATCTGCCTGAAACTGGAGATTGGAAAAGCACCTTGGGTAACGTCCACAGTACAAATGCTGTTGATGTTGCTGCTGCAGCAGATAATTGGCGGTCATCTATTGTTGAGGAGTGG
>PKCL01000165.1 GCA_002862165.1 Planctomycetaceae bacterium | reverse complement strand
CGACCGCGTGCTGAATCGAGGTCCACTAATGTGACGTCTCGCCAGGATGGCACACCCAATTTTTTGAGCGCCGACTCACACTGACGTCTTCGTTCCGCATACTCGCCACCGGTCAACTCATGCTTGATGTTGCTGTTCGTGATCAGAACCGAGATGTCTTCCTCACGAAACGGAACCGTTTGTATCTCCTGACTCATGCAATCCAGTAACATCAGTTCGCCCGGCATGCCAAAAACACTGGAAAACTGATCCATGATTCCGCAGGGCACGCCAGCAAATTCATGCTCGGCACGTTGACAAAGAAGTGCCTTTTCCGACGGTTCCAGCTGGTGACCCGTGATGCCCTCAAGCATGGTCGCGGTCGCCACTTCCAAAGCTGCGCTGCTGGACAATCCACCACCGCTTGGAACGTTCGAACCGATGACCGCATCTAATGCGGAAACATCGTGCCCCGCTGACACAAAACCAGCAATTACACCTTCAACATAACGTCCCCACCCAGAGCACGTCGGCCCGGAAGATGCACCAATTGGAATGTCCGTGCTTTCCTGGAGACTGCTGCTGAAGAACGTTGCATACTCTCGAGGTGGATCAGAACATGAATCTGCTGCGATAATCACGTAGCGTTCGATTGCCATCGGAAGAACAAAGCCGTTGTTGTAGTCGATGTGCTCGCCAATCAGATTGACGCGGCCCGGAGCGGCAGCCACAACGGACGGCTCTCGACCAAATCGCGTTCGAAATTCACTTTCCACATGCTGACGCAGCTTCATGAACTGCTCAGCAGCGAGTAGCGAAGTTGGATGGGATAAATCTGTCAACGAACCGTCACTCTTCTGAAGAACCGACAACAAATACTTTCGTACACGATTCATTATCATCCACAACTCCGACAATGGGTCAATGAGATATGCCGTCGCGCAACTAAGTTATATTGTCATATCTCTCCATGGCGCCAAGATCCGTAAGAACAATTGACACCCACACCAAAATTTCGACCAAATCTTGCTACGGCTTGGCTTGCTTGCGAAACGCTCCGATCGTCATGCCTGTCACTCGCTTGAAAACGACGTGCAAATACTCCGGGTGCTCAAATCCGCACAGATCGGCAATCTGTTCGGCGGAGAGATCCGTGGATATCAACAACTCTCGCACACGCTTGACCTGTACGAATCGAATTTCTGCTTGTGGCGTACGTCCAAGATATTTTCTCACCTGTCGCTCAAGCGTGCTGCGAGAAACTGGATTATTACGAATCACCTCTTCGACTGTGAGTCCGCGGCATGCGTGTTCACGGATGTACCGTAGCGCCGCTGCAATGTCGCGATCATCAATCGCTACAACATCGGTCGATTGGCGTGTCGCCACACCCAGTGGTTCAATCAACTGAACTTCCGATGCCGGTGACTCACCATCCATTAAGCCAGCTAACACTTCTGCCGCACGAAACCCGACGGTCTCTGCGTTCGGAATCACACTCGATAGTGGTGGTGAGCAGACGCGGCACAGCAGTTCGTCATTGTCGACTCCGATGACCACTGCTTGCTCAGGTACAGCCAAGCCAAGTTTTGAGCAAGCATCGATCACCTGCTGTCCACGGATGTCGTTACAAGCCATGACGGCAAACGGAGGCGTCAGCGTACGCAGCCAATCCCTAATGCACTGCTGCTCATCCTCCCAGTTTCGTGCAGCCCGACCCTGCCAAGTGGAATGATACAGTGAACACGGCTCCGATGATTTCTCGTGAACCATCCCGACGAATGCATCTTCGCGACGCTTCGACCACGCCTCACCTTTGTACCCACAGAAACCAAAACGCTCGAACCCTCGTTCCAGCAGATGCTCGGCACCCATCCGTCCAATCGCTGCATCATTGGAACGAACCTGTGGCAACTCAGTGGCACCTTTCCGATCCGTCAACTCAACAAATGGCACCCCCGTGTTTGAGATGGCATCGATCAAGCGAGACGTTGTCGCCCGAGAGATAATTCCATGACCATGCCAATCATCCAGCCAGGTTGGGGGCTGCTTGAATAAGTCTCGTTGCTCCAAAAACACCGACCACTGATCGTGCATTCGCATGTATCGCACGATCCCCGCAAGAAGATCACGCCCATAGATACTCGACGTCTCAATAATCAATGCCACATGACGTTTCATTGTTTTAGTCTAATCGATTGCGGGCACGTCTTTCGAGCATGTTGGTAGTAAATTCCTGACTAACGAAACCCCTCATGACAACACTCGTCCCGGGCCATGTCGACTTTCGCATGCGACTTGGGCCCACTCAGCTACTGCGATTGTGACGGGGCAGGGGAGACCCGGCCAAGTGAATCACTCAGTGCTTGCCACGAATGAAAGCCATTCCAGTACATAGACATGGAATAGCTAAGCCACTGTGACAGGAGTGTTCCGGGCACAACACAAATTTACGACTTCGGCAGGACCAACGGGGTCTTGCCGGCCTGCACGTCATGCCACGAAGGTAGGATGCGGTTGTACTCTTTTGAAGTGACAGACGAAACTTTCGCCACTCCTGCGAGAAAAAGATGTGAGCAACAGATTGCATAATGTCATAAGAAAAAAAGCATGCTTTTCTTCGGCGAAACAGAAACTAGATCATAAATGCTGATGCACCAACTGCGCTGCTTCAGCTCGCATCAGCTCTGCTTCTGAATCCATTGATGAAGAAACTTTCTTGTTTAGCAGACCGGATAGTATTTTTACTGCTTGTACGCCGCTTACATATCTTTCAGGGTGAGCCAGGGCAGTCTTATAATCATCACTCGGCTCAAAGTCAAAGAATGGCTCTTTAGATTGCGTAGAGATATCGTAAAGTGTCTCAATGTATTTGAAAGCAGGATGCCCTCTGGGCACATCTGTGAAGTGTGAAGCCGTAATACTGAGCGGAATCTGGAGACCATTCACCACCATCTGGAAAAACTCCCCGAGTGTGATCGGTTCATCGGGGCGAAAGCGATACGCTTTCAATTCAGTTGATGCTAAGCCTTTGGATTGTTTGGTGTTGTAATCATTGATATCCGGTCCGGCCACAGCACCCAGTAAGCTAAGTTTTTGTACGGCAGTGAATGCAGGTGAATCACCGGGAAGGTCGGTGTAGAAGAACAAGGTGCATTGCTGTCTTAAAAGTTCATCCTGAATGTCCTCTACAGTGACGTCTCTGAGTTTCTGCTTATTGTCGATCGCCAGCGCTGCCGCAACCCCTGCAGCCTGGCCAAGCGCTGACCAGACAGGCTCCATCCGCACACTGCAGATGGCAACATGCGTTGAAGAAATACCCACTGGAAACAGAATACCATTGTGCTGTTTAGGCACGAGCGTGCCGTAAGGAATCTGGTAAGGCCCTGTTGCATCATGCAGATGCAGCGTGCCTTCTGCTGCGCCTTTTCCGTACGCCGGTTCTTTTCGGATGTCGGGGCCTTGCACACGATGTGCATCGATTCCATACACCCCAATAGCTACCGACTCCGAAAGCAACGGCCCACGAAACCCATCCCCACGAAGATCTTTATGCAGATCACTTTCGGTTAACGTGTAGAGCCCTTCGATGCGACGACCCTGGCGAACATAGAGCCTGTACGGAAAGTTCCCATTGTCTCGAAACTCATCGTCAGGGAGACCGATGTTGGGTGAACCGCCTTCTGTCTGAATGTAGTAGAGGTAGCCAAGGTCATGGTTATGATAGATTTTTTCAATCTCAACACGCTCTTCCCAGTCGGCCAAGACCCACTGAGTACCGTGTCCGACGAGATCACCTCCCCAGGTGATACCGAGCAGATCAAATTTTCTGTTGGGTATAATCGGCTTGCTGTTTTTGTTCCATTTGTACTTGGCTGCGTCGTACCCGGGCGGCGGTTCCTTCAGGCGATAGGGATGGTCGGGTCGACCGTAATCCTTCGCAGTGATTCGATACGTAAATGCCTGTGATCGGTGGTCAGCGACACCTGTACTCTCAGGCAAGATCGTGCCGAAAAGTGTTCCCTTCACTCCACGAAAATAGTTCGTGTAGATGT
>PKCL01000104.1 GCA_002862165.1 Planctomycetaceae bacterium | reverse complement strand
TCTTACTCCCGGTACTTGCTCGCGCTGTTGAGAGAAAAGATATCGAAGCGGTTTTAGATGCAATCGCTCCTGAAAAGCAACCAGTTCAAGAGCAGGCCGAAAGAGTCGTTCGTGATGTAATGCCGCAGCAAGTCCTGATAACGCGTCTTGAGGTAGACATTCAACAGGGTCTAGTATTTCCAACGGCAATTGCAAATATGCTTGTTCGCGTTACAGGCAGTCTTGGTGCTGGAGATATGGAAACCGTCATCGTTAGCGTTGTTGTGACATTGCAGAAACGGAATCGTTGGCTCGTTACAAGATGTATTGTGGAACCTGCAGATCTGGTGAACAAAAGAAAAGAAACACGGGCCGGACAGGTCACACGTTGACCGCCGGCCCGTGCCGCTACCAGTTTCATACAAAATTATGAGTTTGTTCGTAGAATATTCTCTATGCTATAGGTGTTGTCAAAATCTTTTCCTTGCTCTTCAACAATATTTCGGTAGCTGTCAACTTGGCTACTAATTTCTTCAATCACCGCAGGCTGACTTCTTAAGGATGGGTTTTCAATAAGGCTTGCTTGAAGGGCAGTAATTCCTTCTTCATAAGCAGACTGTGCGGCTTCAAAGTCATTGCCTTTTGCAGCTCGACTTGCTCTTTGTAAAGCTTCACGTGCCTTGATACCTTCTGGAGTTGATGCAAGTGTTGAAACTGCCATCCAGTAATCGTAATTAATAATATCACGGCAACTACTGATGCCTCGTGAATTACTTTTGGCCGCAGCAAAAAGAGCACAAAGGTTTTTTGCTACAGATCGCTGAGGTTCTGCCAGAACACTGGCAGCCATGTCCCACGAAACTGCAGAAGTGCTTTCAGCATTCCCGGCTAAATCAGCTTGCACTTCAGTCCGATCTGCAGGAGTTGTTTGCAAAGCCGTCTGCACCTCCGGTGAGAGTGACTGGATGCGTAGAGCACGAATTTGATCACGGGTATCACCGAGCAGGACTTGAAGTTTAGCTTCCAGATTTACGACACGCTGTTTTTCAGCATCATGAATCCAAAGTGGAAGTGATTTTCCATGGATTCTTACAAAGCGATTTGCAAGATCCTTGCACTCTTTTCGGACGGTACTCCAGGCGGCCTGCGTTGTAGGGCCAAAGTCTCGATTGCTTTCAAGCGTATTAGCTTTACGCAGTGCAGTGAGCATTGGCCGCGCCGCATCAATCAGTGGCATGCCCACTTTATCCGACTCAAGACTGCTGGCAGGTGCAAAACCGGCTACTGATTGCTTCATGAGGGATTTGCTCGCTGAAGCTGTAGAAAGCACGGCGGTTGGCATTTGTGAAAATGTATACAGAAGCCCCGTAATAACCATGCAAATACCAAGGATAACCTCCTCGGTAAATAAAATTCGACTTGGATGAACTAGTTCGTCAGTAACATCCCGGAAGTTATTTTCGGGTTGAAGATTAGATTTTTTTCGACTGCCCAAGCGTGATGTTGCGAAAAACATGTCAGGGAACCTTTCTGCTGGTAGGCGACAGAAGATTGAAAATCAACGTCTTCTCATTGGAAGCATTGGCCAGTTCAACCGACTGCCTGTCCGTTAACTTGATGGCATGCCCCTGACTGCTGCCACCGAGTTTTGTCGAAAAAATATACGCATCTCATTGGTTATTCTGGTCATAAAGTTTGGTGAAGAAGTAGGAACTTCCTCAATGACCTATAAAAACAGCATAAAGACTACATTGCATTTTTCATTTCATAACTTATCCGTGCTAGACAGTTGGTGGAACCTTTGGTGAGACTAAATCGAGGCTCCACAAACCCCGGAGATAATAGTTTTTTCATTCATTCGATAGTCTCATACTGTTGTAAGAGGTTTTGGTGCACCACAAAGGTCACTATCTATGTAGCTTGAAGCCTTGTCTCCAAATTAGTCGTGGTAAATACAAACCGCCTCCTCTGGTAAGCCTCATTGACGACAACGGCTCGAAGGAATTAGGCAAATAATCTTACTTTTTTGGTGGATTTTTTATTTCCGAAATGACAATAGGAGCACTACATCTCTTCGGATCGAAAGATAATGTAAAGGCATCATATGTGTTTCCATACTACCGTACCTGTTTTGTGCCGAGTTTCGGCAAGGCGGGTAGAGGACATCATAAATGTCTCATTCGCTGCTGTCGGCCTGTCGTAGTTGAAGTGAAAATAGATTTCTCTCGTATAATTTTGAGTTCTTCAAGAGATGACTATCTTCACATTCCCGGCCGGTCGCATCTGGCTAGTCGCTGCTTCAGCGGTCGCTTGAGATTTTTGTCTATCATATTTTTTTGGAAGCTACTCTTTAGGATATAAATATCTTAGAAACAACTCTTCTTGAAGATGTAGTAGCGGGGCCTACGGCGTTACTCGCCTTGGTGCAACTGTTGGCTTGAGGTAGTTAGCCCAGTCATAAACGAAGTGAAGGTATCTCATTATGAAGATGAAGAACCACATCATTCTACCGTTTACTCTCAAATTGTTCCATCGAACTGATGCGGTAAAGGTAGTGCTTTGTGCGAATAACAAGATCGTTGTCAATAACAGCTGGCGATGCCATACATCCGCTATCAAGATTGTTTTCAGAGATCACTTCAAAGGACTCCGGGTTTGCTTGAAACACAACGCAGCTACCATCTTCATCACATGCATAAAGTCGTTTTCCTGAACTCACAAGCGATGCAGAGTACCTTCCACTGTATCGCTGGCTCCAGCGAACATCGCCTGTTTCGATGTCCAGGCAGCTGAAAATACCAGTATCACTTACCATATAGATTTGATCAGCGACAACAGACTGGCTTGGGCGAGTAGGGGCTGATTTTCCAAATTTCCAAACAACCTGTGAATCAGTGATGTCCCCTCGTCCATCGGGGCGTACGGCCAGTAACCGATCGCCTTTGGCAGTGCAAAGAATTACGAGTCCATGGCTGTAGAGTGGTCGTGCTGCGGCATTGAAACCACCGTGGTACACCGTCCAAAGTTCTGTGCCGGTGTGCGGATCATATGCAACGGTAGCAATTGCTGCTGGGCTAATAAGCTGTGTTTGGTTGTTGTGAGTAATGATCGTTGGGGTAGAGTAGGCTTTTTTGAAGTCACCATCTTCAGATCCATAATTAATGGATCGATCTGTTCGCCAGATGGTTTGCCCAGTCTTTGCATCAAGGCCGACGAGGTATTGCTGGTCGAATCCATCGAACGTCAGGAATAATATGCCGTCGAAAAATATTGGTGATGATCCTGGACCCCTATGGTGATCACACGGCAAGTCTTGACGTGTCCACAGAAATTTTTCTGTTTCTAAGTCAAGGCAGGCGGTTCCAGCACTTCCGTAATGAACCCAGAGACAACCATCCGCTACGACAGGTGTTGGACTTGCGTAGCTATTAAACGGGTGGCAGAACATGGGACTGTCGATTTCAAAGACAATGATTTCCTTCCGAATATGCCCCGTTTTTGTATCAATTGCGAGAAGTGAAAGTCTGCGTCCGTCCTCAGTGGCATTTGAAAGCCATACGGTATTTTCTGAAATAACGGGACTCGACCATGCTTTACCAGAGATAGGTGTTTTCCAGCAGATATTCGTTGTTTCATTCCATCGAATTGGAAGTTCCTGGGAGCGTGATTTGCCATTGGCCGTCGGACCGCGAAATTGATTCCAAGAAGGGGGCTGTGTTTCGTGTGCACAAACTTCTTTTGCACCAAGACTCGATAAAGCAAAAGTTGTAGGCAATAGGATTGAAGCTAGACATGCAGAGGATTTGAAAAGCATTGGTAAATTGATTTTCTTGGTTTAATTACGACCGGTGTCTTGAGAAAAAGATTGGCTGGGTATTGATTGAGTCGAAATTTCATGATCACTGTCAGAGAATTGGTTTTCGAGAAAAAGCCTAATTCGGCTAGTGAGTTCCTTCGATTGAAGGCGACCATGGCCACCACCTTCAATTGCAATGAGTCTGGTCGAGACACCGGCATCTTGAAGTGACTTATGGAGTTGAGAAGACTGGTCAAAAGGAACCAGTTTGTCATCT
>PKCL01000468.1 GCA_002862165.1 Planctomycetaceae bacterium | reverse complement strand
CGTTGGCTCATGCGGCCGTTCACGACAACAACAGGAATTTTGTAATCGTCTGCGATTCGTAGGAGGTTTGGCCAAAGTTCCAGTTCCCCAAGAATAAGTAAATCAGGTCGAACTCGATCGAGGGTTTCTCTGATCGCCCAACTGAAGTCGAGGGGGCATGGGAAAACATGATCTTTCTGATGACCTCTAGTTGCAACTTCAAGTCCGGTTGTCGTTGAGCTCGAGAGCACACAGTCGATGAGTTGTTTTTTGATGTGGGCTTGCTTTTCGAGTTCGGTGATCAGTGTTCGAAGGAGTTGGATTTCACCAACACTGACACCATGAAGCCAAATCCGGCCGTGGTCTTGTGGGCAGTCTGCTACACAAATGCGGCCGGTTATCCGTTCTCGAATAGCAGCAACCGGTCGTTTGTTCGAAAGTTTGCGATAGAGAACCCATGGTAGGGCAGCAATACCCACCAGCAGATAGAGTAGGTTTAGGGCTATCACGACACCTCACCTAGTCAGCCGGCTGATGCACTCGCAGAGCGGGCGCAGCAGTTCTTATATTTTTTGCCACTACCGCAGGGGCACGGATCATTTCTTCCAACTTTTTGTCCGCTGTTGCGAATCGGCTGGATTGGACCAGCTTCACTGCCATCTGAAAATGATCTTTCAGGCTGCTCAAGTTGTGCTGCCGATGGTGTGTCTTCATGAATTGCGGCTGTTTCTCGCCAGGTGCTTCGTAGAGCATCTTCCTCGACCTGCTCGATGCGGTACACGATGTCGATTACGCGTTCGTCAATGCCACTCCACATGAGGTCAAATGTCCGCATGCCCTCCCGCTTATATTCCACCTTCGGGTCAACCTGGGCATATCCACGAAGCCCAACACTACTTCTCAAATGATCCATTGCGAGGAGGTGGTCTTTCCAAGCATTATCCAAAATTTGAAGAAGTACCGCCCGTTCCATTCTCTGCATCTCAGTTCGCGGTGCATGAGGCTGTTTGTGGCGACGAGTGCTTGCTGCGTTAAGCGTTTCTTTGAGTTGGTCAAGGCTCGTCACTGATAGAGATGTTTCGTCGATGGATGAGTCAAAGCGATCTTGAGCCCAAGCTACAAGTCCTTCGCGATTAACTTTTTTCGACCCGTCGTCTTGACGGCCGGTGAAATGCGCTAATCCCACAAGTACGGGATACTCAATTTCTCGCCGTTGATATGCCTCGCGGGCTTTCTCTCGTACGATTTCTTTAAATGCTTCTGGGTCTGGTTCGTTTCCAATAATTTCAGCGAGGTCTTCATCCTGTAACTCGATACCAAATCGCCAGTCTGTCCATGAACGCGCTGTGACAACACCAAAGTCTGGTGCGAGAAATCGTTCACCATCACGTAGGTCAGCCTTTGCAATAGCCTCGCTCACTCGTTGTTGAAGCCATTCAGCTACGTCATTACGACCAACTCGTTTCAGGTCACGGTCGTTCACCGAAAGCTTCCAACGGGCATTTACAAAGCTGGCCAGTGCAGACCAATTCCAATCACTTTCAGCTTCACTTTGAGGGAGATTCTCCTCGACCGCCTCGAAGATTTGTGCCTCGGCCTGGCGGGTTGCTTGCTCATGGGCAATCCGAATAGCTTCATCCGGAACTAATCCACGAAAATCAGCACTTTCAAGCTCGCACGAAAGTTGTGATGAGGCCCACCCCGAAAATGCCTGCGATCCATAGTCTTTATCGAGGAATGTGTCGATATGCTGGTCGATTTGTCGATCAACCATTTCAAGGATGAGTTCCCGGCATTCACCGTCACGATCATCATGAGACTCAGCTTCACTCGCAACCTCACGGCCGTCGAGAACTCGCTGTCGGAAACCGTAAACACGTTTCCGTTGCTCGTCCATTACTTCATCGTATTCAAGAAGATTTTTACGAATTTCAAAATTTCTCTCCTCGACCTTTTTCTGTGCAGCTTCGACTCGTCGAGTAACCATCTTGCTCTCGATTGCTTCTCCATCCTGCATGCCGAGTCGGGTGAGTATGTTTTTCACCCATTCTCCAGCAAAGATTCGCATCAGGTCATCTTCGAGTGAAAGGTAAAAGCGACTGCTGCCTGGGTCACCTTGGCGACCACAACGACCTCGGAGCTGAAGGTCAATCCGTCGTGATTCGTGTCGTTCAGTTCCAACGATTTGAAGCCCACCCATTTCACGAACTTTATTGCCCTCAGATTTCATGCTTTCACGGTCGGAAATGCTGGTGACAAGAGCGTCCCATTCATTTTTCGGAACATCAAGTCGCGTTTGATAAGTGTTTTGCAACTGGGCCCAAGCCATTGTTTCCGCATTTCCGCCGAGGATAATATCAGTACCTCGGCCAGCCATGTTGGTAGCAATCGTTACTGCCCCAAGTCGTCCCGCCTGCGCGACAATATCTGCTTCACGTTCGTGCTGCTTGGCGTTGAGTACTTGGTGGTCAACGCCGCGCTTATCAAGAAGGGACGCGAGCCGCTCACTTTTTTCAATGGATACCGTGCCGACGAGAATGGGCAAGCCTTTGCGTTGGATTGTTTGGATTTTTTCGGCTGGGATATGTTCAGTTTTTTTTGTTCCTTTGAGTTCGAATTCAACACCGTTTTCAGAGTCGTTCGTGATTTTCCCAGTGATCCAGGTGTTGTCTTTAAGGTTGACGGAGTCCCAGCGGTTGATTCGCTCGATTTCATCAGCCACCGCGACCCATTTTTCGCGCTCAGTCCGAAAGATAACGTCGGAATGGTTCTTTCGCTGAAGTATGCGATTCGGCGGAATAGCAATAACATCGAGTTTGTATATTTTCCAGAACTCATTGGCCTCGGTCATTGCCGTTCCGGTCATTCCGCTAAGCTTGTTGTAGAGTTTGAAGAAATTTTGCAGTGTAACGGTCGCCAGAGTCTGTGACTCTTCTTTAATGCGGACTCCTTCTTTTGCTTCCACGGCTTGGTGAAGACCGTCAGACCATTGACGACCCGGCATAAGCCGACCCGTAAACTCATCAACAATCACAACGTCGCCCTGTTGCACAACATAATTCACGTCGAGCTTGTAGAGGAAGTGTGCCTTAAGAGCATTGTCTATGAGATGCGGCCATTCCATATTGCCCGCGGTATAAAAGCTTTCTACACCAGCAAGTTTTTCCGCTTGCCGAACCCCTGACTCCGTTAAGCTGACGGTATGCTCTTTCTCCTGAACTTCAAAATGGTCGTCTGCCTTAAGTTGACGAGCTACTTTATCAGCCCGTGCGTATTTTGTGACATCGTCGTGGGCGGGGCCTGAAATAATAAGCGGCGTTCGCGCTTCATCGACAAGAATGTTGTCAACTTCATCAACAATTGCGTAGTTGAGCCGTCCCTGAGATTGTTGCATTTGACGGGGGAAGCGTTCGTCGCCTCGTGCCGCCATCCGCATATTATCTCGCAGGTAGTCGAAGCCAAATTCATTATTGGTGCCGTAGGTGATATCACAGGCATATGATTGTTGGCGCTCGTCAGACTCCATGCCAGACTGGATTGCTCCAACTGTAAGTCCAAGCCCCATGTATAGTGGACCCATCCATTCCATATCACGCCGGGCAAGATAGTCATTGACCGTAATCACATGTACGCCCTTGCCTTCGAGAGCGTTGAGGTAGGCAGGCAGTGTTGCGACGAGTGTCTTGCCTTCACCAGTAATCATTTCAGCAATATTACCGGAGTGCAAAACCATGCCGCCAATAAGTTGCACGTCGTAATGCGTCATGCTGAGGAAACGACGACCGGCTTCACGGCATACGGCAAAGGCTTCCACAAGTAAGTCGTCAAGGGTTTCGCCGGCCGAGATGCGACGTCTAAATTCTTCAGTCTGAGCACGCAGCTCTGCATCAGTCATTGCCTCATAACGGGGCTCAAGCGAGTTAATCGCTTCAATCCTTGGTTCTAATCGTTTGAGATAACGGGCATTTGATGAACCAAAAAGACCTGTAATGGATCGCTCGACCCATGAGCCTATAGCGGCTGCAAAATTATTAAGAGCGTCCCAGATGCGTTCCAGTTGTTCCATGATGGTAATGTAAGAGGAGTGGAATT
>PKCL01000158.1 GCA_002862165.1 Planctomycetaceae bacterium | reverse complement strand
CAGGAGCTTCCTCAAGTATTACCATGCAACAGGTTTCTGAAAATACAAATCAAGTGAATGAATCACATCATAACGTGGCAATTATCGGTACCGGCTTTGCCGGCCTTTGTATGGCCATTCGTCTGAAGCAACAGGGCGAAGAGGATTTCGTGCTGTATGAAAAAGCTGAGACTCTTGGTGGAACGTGGCGAGATAATACGTATCCGGGATGCGGGTGTGATGTCCCATCTAACTTGTATTCCCTTTCATTCGAACGCAATCCAAACTGGTCCACAAAATTTGCTAGTCAGAATGAGATCCTGCAGTATCTCTACCGACTGACTAAAAAATATCGAGTGGAGCAAAATATAAAGTTTCGTACGGAAATCACGGCGATGGTTTGGGACCCTACAAGAAAACGCTGGCACTTGACGACTTCAACCGGGAAGCAGTTTACAGCAACGGTCGTTATTTCTGCGATGGGAGGGCTACACGTGCCTTCCACTGCCAATATCTCTGGACGTGAAGATTTTTTGGGCCCCTCATTTCACTCGTCTCAGTGGAGGCACGATGTGGAACTTCAAGATAAGCGAGTGGCTGTTATCGGTACTGGAGCGAGTGCAATCCAGTTTATACCGAAAATTGCATCTCGCGTTGCAGGCTTGACAGTATTCCAGCGTACTCCGCCATGGATTTTACCGAGAAACAATCGAGATACTTCGGCCTTTGAACGTCTGGCTATGCATTGGCTTCCGTGGTTTCAGCAGGCGAGTCGCTTGGGGCATTATCTGTCTGCCGAGACGGTTGCGCTTGGTCTTACAGTAAAGCCGAAGTTGATGGGCCGAGGTCAGAAGCAATCAAACAATTTTCTTTGTGACCAGGTGCATGATGAAATCCTCCGTAAAAAACTCACTCCGCAATACACAATGGGCTGTAACCGAATACTGTTGTCAGATGATTTTTATGCCACGGTGAATCAGCCGAACGTCACACTGGTAAACGACGCCATTCAGGAAATTACACGGGATGGTCTTCGTGATGTTACGAACAAGTATTGGCCAGCGGATGTCATTATCTTTGCTACAGGATTCAAGCCATTTAATCCAACACACACTATTCATATTCAAGGGCGAGGAGGGCGTGTTCTTGGGGATGAATGGGGGGATGCGCCAGAGGCTTTTCATGGAGTATGTGTCGCGGGGTACCCAAATTTTTTCATGCTCATGGGGCCGAATTCGGGCCTCGGGCACAACTCAGTACTGCTCATGATTGAGACCCAGGTAAAGTATATTCTTCAGTGTCTGAAGTGGCTTGGTCCGCGTCGGGGTCGTCCTCTGTTGGATGCAATTGAAGTTCGAGAAGATGTGCAGAGAAAATACAACGATCGTTTGCAGCAGCGGTTTGATAAAAGTGTCTGGCGGTCGGATGGAAGCGTTTATCAGCTGCCTTGTAAGAGTTGGTATAAGACCAAAGATGATAAAGTCTTTGCGCTTTGGCCAAGTTTTGTAAGTTCGTATAGGTGGGCAATGCGCCGTGCAGATATCAGGAAATTCTCAGATAACTCCTCCGCCGCTGGTTGTATTTCAGATGTTACTGCCGGTCAGAGAAAGCCACGAAAGTCTGCGTGATGCATCTGCTTTCCACAGTATGTTGCACAATATGGTGAAGCGGTGTGTTGGGTAAATCAGCGTAGCGTTTTCAGAAGTAGCGTTTCTAGGATAGCAATGCTGCAGGGGCTTCTGGAGTAGCGCTCAGCCTTAAAAGTGGCGGTCAGCAAAATTGTGGATGGCTTGAATGACATGGTCCACATCATCATCGCTTAATCTGGGATGCAATGGGATGGACAGTGCATCTTGATTGAGCTGTTCACTGTGTGGCAACCGCCTGGAAGTCTGGCCGTAAAGTGGATTCATATGAAGCGGGTGGTATCGCAAGGTCGTGTAGATGTCTGCATCAAGAAGTGCTTTCGCAAGGAGATTACGTTTGGGAGTCCGGATGCAATATGTAAAGAGCCCATGCGTGTCACCGGGTAAAGATTTTCTTGGCAGATGAATCTGAGGAATGTCTGCAAGTCCTTCGTCGTAGGCAGCCCAAATTTGTTTTCGTCGGTCCTGCAGTTCTGCGAGGCGTCGTAGCTGGACGGTCGCAATTGCTGCTGCGAGATTTGTCGGCAGCATTTTGATGGATGCCTCACGGATCTCGTATTCCCACCAGGCATCCTGACCCTTACTACCTGTTGCGGTTTCAAATCCTGACTTGCCAATTCCACAATATCGAAGCCAACGCGCACGCTCGATATGCTCTTCACACTGAGCCGTGACCGCCCCAGCCTCGCCAGCTGTGAGATTCTTAATGGCATCAAAGCTATAGATTCCAATGTCTCCGATACCTCCGCATGGTTTCCCGTTATGAGTGGCAGAGACCGCATGGGCAGCGTCTTCAATAACTGGATGTCCAAGGTCCAGGATGGGCTGCATGGTGACCGGGAGCCCTGCATAATGAACGACCATAATTGCTTTGGTTCGAGGGCTGATGCACGGCTCAATATCTTCACGACGGACGTTCATCGTTATCGGATCAACGTCACAGAAAATTGGCCGATGACCGGCAAGTAAGACTGCCTGAGCGCATGAGACCCAGGTGAAAGAGGGGATGATAATCTCATCATCAGGTGCCAGGTCAAGTAGTCGGACAGCCATGTATAGAGCATTTGATCCGCTGTCGACCATCAAGCAGTTGGTAAGATTGAGATGCGAAGCGAATGCTTTTTCAAAGTCATCTACTTTTTTGCCAAAACCCAGCCACTGAGACCGAAGGCATTCAACGGCGGCTTCAATTTCCTGATCACCAATGTCTGAGCCAAAGACTGAAATCATGAGTGTGTTATGAGGTTTGGAGATGCCGATGAAAGAGTCTGATACTGCATGATAATGTGGTCTTCCTCAGTTTTGATAACGGAAAATCGATTATCTTTATACCAGTCGTACGCAGGTTTTTTGCGAGAACTTTCAATTGTACTGGTATCGCTTTCCGTTGTAGCGCGAATTCAATGACATGATGTAAGGCAGTTCCCATGCACCCACGCGAATGGAGCCTGTGGACTCCTCGTATCACGTTATAAAGATCCCAATGGTCGTCAAGAAGTCGAATGCCGATACACCCTGTCGGCAATGCCTTAACAAGAACCATGAAAAGATGATCCTCATCCCGAGTGAGGTAGTGGGTGAACCGCTGCCGTTGCTGTGCAGGACTAATTTTTTCACGATCGAAAAACCGCTGAGAATGAGCGTGCCTCCATGTGCGTAGAGTTTCCTGGTCCTCTGGAACAATTTTACGAACAGAAATATTCCGATTTGGAAAGCACGTATCTGTATCGTCAGCATTTTGATGCATAATCGGTGTTACGAATGTGTTGTAAAGAATTGATCACGATTGGTCTGTGAGTAGTCAGTATGATCAAAGATATTCAGCAGGCTTAAGTGACGGTGGCGAACTCTGGCAGTGACAGCTGGTCGAAAACCTTGCTTGCGAAAACATTCAGCGAGTGGGGTGTCCAGCTGAAATCCATGCTCACGAATGATATCTGTCCGAAGCATCATGAGTCGCCCCGGCGGATTGCCAATCGGGCAGGGCGGTTCAGTCGGGAATGAATCGCGGGATTCATCAGCCCATTGGGGAGCCCCAGTAAATGCCCGCTCAGGACTATTCAGTTTGGCTAGGAATTCTGCTGAATGTGTGTCGCCACTCATAAGTTGGCGTGCCTTTTCAGCATCAAGAAAGTCATGGGTGTCGATAAGACTTCCAAGCATCCCTATCGAAGGATCTGCTTGGACAATCCGATACATCTCCGAAAGCCAGCAGCCGTGGGAGCAGGATGTGACGACATCGCTCTCCATATAGACATGCCATGGGCCAACGTCTACGAGTCGTTCTTCATATGCCTTCGTTATATTCTCAAAGCGGTTGGTAGGAAACCGTACCACCTCGGCAAAAAGCTCTCGTCTTTCAAATCCAGCAATGACCTGACGTATGAGTGGGTCTGGATGAGCATTGTCAAGTAAGACCACTCGAGCAGGAGACTCAATAGTTCTGTAAAGA
>PKCL01000002.1 GCA_002862165.1 Planctomycetaceae bacterium | reverse complement strand
ATTCGGAGTTGGTAGCGGTCTTGGTTGGGCCTTAGCAATTGCTGCCCTTGCTGGAATCCGTGAGAAACTCAAGTATTCTGACGTTCCACCAGGACTTCGCGGCCTTGGAGCAACCTTTATGATTGTTGGCCTCATGGCTATGGCGTTCATGGCGTTTGGCGGCATTCAGCTTTAAACAACTATGCATCATTGAAATGTTCACCCGATTACGAAATTCTAAGAAGTGAGCTGACGAGATGGAAAATATCATTCTTGGCGTATTAATGTTCACGGTCACCGTCACAGTCTTGGTGTCATTGATACTGATTGCGAAATCACAGCTGGTTGCGAGTGGGTTAGTGAAGGTTCTTATAAACGATCAGAAGTTGATCGAAGTGCCAGCTGGTGGAAAACTCTTGAGTGCTCTTGCCGATAACAATGTATTTGTATCATCAGCCTGTGGAGGTGGTGGTACGTGTGCACAGTGCCGGGTCGTCGTGAACGAAGGTGGTGGTGAAATACTACCTACTGAACGAAGCCATATATCAAAGCGAGAGGCATGTGATGGACATAGATTATCATGCCAAGTCTCCATCAAACAGGACATGAAAATTGAAGTGCCACCAGAAGTCTTTGAAACTAAAAAATGGCAGTGCACCGTTCGATCAAACAATAATGTTGCAACATTTATAAAAGAGTTGGTTTTGGAATTGCCGGAAGGCGAGGATGTCGGATTTAAGGCAGGTGGATATATACAAATTGAATGTCCGCCACATAAGGTTGCGTATAAAGATTTCGATATCGAAGAAGAATATCATGAAGATTGGGACAAGTTTAATATCTGGCAGTATGAGTCCGTAGTTGATGATGAGACAATTCGTGCATATTCCATGGCGAATTATCCCGGCGAGAAGGGAATTATCAAACTGAATGTTCGAGTCGCCTCTCCACCACCAAGGGCACCGAAATCAACGCCGCCGGGCGTGATGTCCTCGTATATTTTTGGCTTAAAGCCAGGCGATAAGGTGACAATCTCTGGGCCGTACGGGGAGTTCTTTATTCAAGAAACAAAAGCTGAAATGGTGTATATCGGAGGTGGTGCGGGTATGGCACCGTTGAGGAGCCACATCTTCGAACTTTTCAAGAGAGATGAAACCAATCGAAAAGTCTCGTATTGGTACGGCGGAAGAAGTGCAAAGGAATTATTTTATCTCGATGAGTTCGAAGAATTAGCTAAAAAGAATGAAAACTTTAGCCTGAATATCGCACTATCAGATCCACTGCCAGAAGATAATTGGTCGGGATACAAGGGGTTTATTCATCAGGTCTTGCTTGAGGAATATCTCTCAAAGCATCCGAATCCTGAAGATCTTGAGTATTACGTATGCGGTCCCCCAATGATGCTCAGTGCCGTACGAAACATGCTCGATGACCTTGGTGTTGAGCCCGAGAGCGTGTTGTTCGACGACTTTGGTGGGTAACGACGTGAAACAACAAGTGTTTCACACAAAGAGATATTTGATTTTTTTGTATCCGGTGTGGCTCATTCTCGGCTTATATTTTTTTGGACTTTGCGTTGGATGCCAAAGTCAGAATCAGATTCATGAACGAGTGACGTTTGATGGATCAACAATGGGCACGTCATACCACATCGTCGTTACTACTGGTTTTGGTACAAAGACCAGCACGCAACTGAAAAAAATTGTCGAGCAACGATTAAAAGAAATATCCCAACACCTCTCTACATATATCAAAGATTCCGAGATAAGCAGATTAAATCAAGCAGAGGCAGGGGTATGGGTTCATGTCTCCTCTGATCTCTACCGTGTTGTCACTGCTGCGGATTCCGTGAGCACTGTGACCGATGGTGCCTTTGATATAACGATTGGTCCAGCTGTTGAACTATGGGGCTTTGGTGATGCAAAAAAAACATCTCAAAACGAACCACCAAAAGAAGAGCAAATTCTGGCAATAAAAAACTCCGTGGGATATCAAAAGCTAGAGATCCAGGAGAAACCACCGGCAATCAAAAAATTAGACAGCAACTTGAAAATTGATGTTTCAGCAATTGCAAAAGGATACGGTGTTGATGAGATTGTATTGCTACTACAAGGTATGGAAGACACGCACGGAGCAATGGTCGAGATCGGAGGAGAAGTTCGTGTCTTCGGAGACCGGCATGACGGATCTGAGTGGACAGTTGGCATTCAATCACCACTTAGAAATCGTGGTGGGTTGGCTGCGAGGGTCCATCTTCAAGACAAATCGCTAGCTTCATCGGGTGATTATGTTCATTTTTTTAAGCATGAGGGGCGAAGTTTCTCGCATATAATAGACCCTGATGAAGGTGTTCCGGTTGAGACTGATGTCGTAGCTACTGCAGTAATAGATGCGTCATGTATGGTGGCAGATGCTTGGGCTACTGCGTTTATGGTTTTAGACGTTAAAGAATCATTTGAAATTGCTGATCGGGAAGCACTCGGCCTCATGATTATCCGCAGAGAAGCGACAAATGATCTTGAAGTTATTTCAAATAACACATTCAAACAGTACCGCGTTGAGTAATACCAATGATTACGTTCCTTCTGACTCCACTTGTATTTGGCATTTTTTTTATATGTCTTGCGGTGGGTGTCATCTTTTCCAATAAGAGATTAAAAGGAAGTTGCGGTGGGCTTGCGAATATGACAAGTGAAAATGGTAAGTCAATGTGTGAAATATGTCCAAACAATGGCTCAGAATGTGACGATCAATCATAGTCCAACTATTTGGTAGAAATGCTCAGAGTGATTCGAAGACCATTGTTGTTTCAACCAAGAAGACAGGTCTTCATTCATACACCAGAAGTTCTCTATACGAGTATGGAAAGAATAGCAACTAACGCAATTGACCAGAATAAAATTGTAAGTTGCGCAGCCCGTTCTTTTGCCATAAGATTTCGCTTTTGATATTCGTCACCCCATTGCGTATCCTGTGTTTGATATTTAGGCAGTACGACGAATCGCCATGAAAGCCAGCAGAGGATGCAGCAAGTAATAGTCGCTAAAGGTGCCATGTCTGTGTCCGGTGAAGATTGGGCGAGAATATAAGAAAATGACAGTATAAAAGGGTGTAATTCTTTGGAGTATGCTCCGAAGTAAATTAGAATACAGGAGGTTGCTCAGTCCTTACTGTCCCGTCAGATTATCGAGTCATCATGAGTAGTGAAAATAGTGAAGATAATGCTTCAGAGTCTCGTTTGCCTCCACGAGATATATATGGAGAGAAGCCCAAAGCACCGAATCGAAATGATTTCCATGACTCTGACAGATATGAAGAGGCATATGCGAATTATCTTCGTGCTCTGGAATGGTGGGAAAAAAGCTTTGGTTCACATGATGCATGATTCCGTCTAATCCCGTTTAAGCCCTTTTGAATACGTGGTAATCACGTATATAAGCATTGAACGGATAAAAGTATTTTTTCAGTGATAGCCTAGGGAGTTGTTTGTGACTTGTGGTGCATCTTCATTGAGGGGCTATAAATAAGAGACAGCCTCCAAGTTGAACTCATATGTTTCAAAATAGATCAACACAAAAAGATGTTCGAGTGTGGTTTACTGAAAACGGTTACCGCGGAGATGCTCTCGCGTTCAAATACCTTGAGTTGTATGCAATTAAACCACCAGGCTGGGAACAAATATTTACATTTGAAGTGACTCTTCAAGATCATGATGGAAACGTGAATCGTATATACGGTGTTGCGTTTGACGATGAAAGAATTTCAAAAGTATCTGAGAAGTTTAAGGTAGCTATTTGTTTTGACCAAGATTCGCATAAGAAAAAATTAGATGAATGGTCTTGTGGTTTTATTGTTCAAAAAGCATTAAAGGGGCATCAGTAAAGCAAAGAAAGTGGTTGTTGAGATCGGGTAGACTAACAAATCAGCGTAGTAGGAAATTTTTTTAATACAGCAGCGTACAGAAGAGGTAAAAGATGGCAAAAGTAACTATCGTTTTTGGAATTATTCTTATTGGCCTAGGCTTGGTGGCATATTTTGGATCAACCCCGAAGTCATCGCCACAAGGCGAAGTAACGCAACTTGACGGTGGTGGTGCAATC
>PKCL01000210.1 GCA_002862165.1 Planctomycetaceae bacterium | reverse complement strand
CCGGCAGCAATATCAGGAGGCATTTCATTTCCGAAGTTTAAAAACACCTCGATCTCTGGAAGTTTTTCAATACGATGCATGGACTGCAGAATCAGAATTGATGCCTGCTGAGTTGTCTGCAGAGGAAATTCCTGAGGCATATGTTCTTGTCATCCCTTACGGTCGGGTCGTGGGACGTCATGGCACTGTCGATGTGCCCACGGTAGACACTCGGCTTCTAGAGTTTGAATATCCTCGAAAAAACCTGCAGCTTTTTGCTCAGGATGTGTCGCATGGGAAGCTAAACCCTCGCTATTGGAAATATGTTGCATTAAACAGTTTTAGGCAGCGGTTTGTACCAAGGCTCGTCCGGTGTCCTGGCCGGGTGGCAGTGCTGAATCGTGCTGGGTCGCACAACTACTATCATTGGTGCACAGAGATATTGCCTCGTTTATGGATGCTTATCGAGAGTGGTGAGCAGGTTGATTGGTATGTTCTTGATTGTTATGCGACTTGGCAGCGAGAGTCACTTGCTGCGATGGATATTCCACTTGAAAAAATTATTCAGCCCCATGCGACATTACATATTGAAGCAGATGAACTTATTGTGCCTTCGATAGAATCAAGGCAAGTAATGAAGCAGATGGCAACAGAGCTTGCAGGCAGGCTTGGTGTTGATGTTACAAACCACAACGAGCGAGGACGATATGTATTTATTGAACGAGCGAACTCCAGAAAACCAGAAAATTCTAATAAATTTTTTGCATGGCGTCGGCGTTATGGGTTTGAAGACTATCAGCTTGAAAAAATGTCGTTGTCGGACCAAATCAAGTTGTTCAGTGAAGCTGAAATCATTCTTGGAGCCCACGGTGCCGGCCTTACCAACATTTTACATTGTCACCGTGGTACACAGATCATCGAGTTATTATCTCAAAGGAACAATCGTCTCTGCTACCCAGCACTGAGCCGGATGTGTGGTCTCCGTCACGTTTTAATAAGAGCCAAACAGTCTGGAAGAAGGCAGGGCATGATTGTTCCAATGCAGGCTCTCGAACAAGTGCTCACGAAAGCCACCGCGTAGTGGAATTCTTCCTGTTGAGTCTCACAAGCCGGTATCGAGAACGAGTTGTCCCAATACAGTTAACTGCAGTCAGCTGTTTCTGTGGAAAGGCACGAATTTGTATCAGGCTTTGCTGGTAGAGTCGTTGGCCGCTCTCCGTAGCACTCGTGCATGCCTTCGACAGCGGCAAGATATTCATTGAAATGGGGGTCCATGGTACTAACTTCCTTGTTTGGTACTAAAATACTGGAGGTTTCTACGCAACCCGATCTGCTTTTGTTCGGCTGAACAGTTTCAGTCGAATTTTGCCCTGTCATCGGCAGGCTGCCGGTAAAAATTCAACAAACTTGTAAAACGAGAGCCCCGGGATCGTCTTCAAAAGCAGTTTTTCAGTACTGTTTCCAGGGGTATGAAGGAGCGAATGGTATCATTCGACAGGAAGGCCGTAGTCAGCAAGGACTTTGTGGAGCCGGGCCGTTGGTTCTGCTTCGAGTGGGACCAACGGAAGGCGGACATCCCCCGTGTCGCGTCCAAGCATTTTCATTGCAGCTTTGATTGGGATCGGATTACTTGCCAAGCCGAGTAAATCACGCCCGAGAACAAAGAGTTTTCGATGAAGTTTTTGTGCTTCGTTGAGATCTCCACGGTCAAAGGCATCGAGGAGTTCTTTCATGTCATTTGGGATGATGTTCCCGACGACTGAAACAACACCTCGTCCCCCTACAGAAAGTAATGGCAGCGTCATGCTGTCATCACCGGAAAGTACGGTGAGATCTGTACCTGAAAGTATCTGTGAGGCCTGGTCCATTGAGCCGGTCGCTTCCTTGACCATTGCAATGCCTTGAAGTTCAGCAAGGCGAAGTATTGTTTCTGGTTCAATATTGCGGCCTGTACGAGCAGGTATGTTGTAGACACAAATAGGAATGGAAACTGCCTCGGCGATTGCTTTGAAGTGCTCGTACAAGCCCTGCTGGGTGGGACGATTGTAATACGGCCCAACCACGAGTGCTGCATCCGCACCTGCTTTCTCAGCATATTGGGTGAGCCGAATGGCTTCAGCCGTAGAGTTACTCCCGGTTCCTGGCATCACCAAGGTTTTTCCTTGAGCAGCCTGGATGCTTTCGCTGATGACTTGCTCATGTTCTTTGTGAGAGAGCGTTGGGGATTCTCCGGTGGTTCCAACGGGGCAAATGGCCGTGGTTCCTGCCTCAACTTGAAATGCAATTTGTTCATGCAGTTTTTCAATATCGACTTTGCCATCACGCAAGGGTGTCACGATGGCGACGGAAAGACCGGCGAACTGTTCAGCACGCGTTGGCATGGAGAGTCCTTTATCTGCTTAGAATATTGAAATGTTCTGTAGGCTAGCGAACCTCTCAAGAGAGTTCAGTAGACCTTCTTGTGGCGAGGATACGTGTTTCATGAGAAGGCCGCAAAGGGTGGCAGTATGGCAGGCAGTTTTGTGGTAACGTCGGTGTGAAGTGACCTGAGAAAGAACTATGGCAAGAATCTTTGAGCGTATGCAAATTGGCGAACAGCGAGTCGGTGCGCAGCGGCCGAATCTCTCATCAGCTGCCAAAGATATTGCACGCAGGGTTCTTGGGGATGATCTTGGAAAAAATGGTGCTGGTCGTGGTTTGCCAAAGCCATATCTCGGTGTTGTGCTTGGTACAGGCATGGGCGGCCTGGTTGATCGTCTTGAAGAGAAACAATCAGTCGACTTTTCCGAACTTGGGTGGCTTCCATCAGCAACTGCAATAGGCCATGCCGGACGACTTGTCTGGGGTTCCGTTGAGAATCGTACCGTCGTCATGTTGCAGGGGCGAGTTCATGCGTATGAGGGACAGCCGGCTGCGATGCTGCTTCGAGGCATAGAGCTTTTTGCGGCACTCGGAGTTGAAAGAATTCTGCTCACAAATGCATCTGGAGGGCTCGCCTCAGACCTCACTGTTGGTGAGATTGTCATTCTTCAAGACCACATCGATTTTGTTCGAAATGTCTTGCCTGCGGAGTACTTCAGAACGCATGAGATTCAGCTGTATGACAAATACTTGTCAAGCCAATCAGTACGAGTGGCGCAGTCGGCTGGCTATCGTTGCAGGGGTGGTGTGTATGCCTATTGTCTTGGCCCAAGTTACGAAACACGAGCAGAATATCGAATGCTGAAAATACTTGGTGCCGATGTTGTTGGTATGTCGACAGTGCCAGAGGTGGTTGTTGCAAGAAGTTTTGGGATAAGCGTTGTGGCGGCCTCGGTTGTGACAAACCTTGCAGATTCATTGAGCCTGAGTGAACGAGAGCCAGTTGATGGTGAGGATGTGTGCCGGGCTGCTGCGACCGCTGCCGATGGGATGTGGACGATTATTCAAAACCTTCTTCAATAACTATAAGGTCTCGCGGAATGTTACTTCTCACAAATGACGATGGGTTTGATGCTGATGGAATCCGTGCTCTTGAAAGAGCTGCTTCCCGATGGCGGTCCAGTGTCATAACGGTTGCGCCAGTTGAGCCTCATTCGGGGTGTGGTCACCGTGTCACCGTTGATCGACCACTCGTGATTGAGCAGGTTGAAGAAAATCGCTATCGAGTCAATGGAACGCCTGCAGATTGCGTAAGGATGGCTTTTGCGACTCTTGATCTCGGTCAGCCGGATTGGGTTCTTTCCGGTATAAACGCTGGAGGAAATCTTGGTGTTGATATTCACCATTCAGGAACTGTTGCGGCTGCACGTGAGGCTGCTCTTCACGGTTGGCCAGCCATGGCCCTTTCGCAGTATCATCGGCGAGGGCAGCCAATCGACTGGGACGTTGCAGCGAGTTGGGCAGAAGCTGTTTTCGCTGCAGTTTGTGATTTTGACCCGCTGAAAAATGGTGAGTTCTTCAACATTAACTTTCCGCACCTCGAACATTCACGAGCTGACGAGCCTCCGGCTATTGTGTGCTGCGACATTGATCCATCGCCGCTGCCGATGCACTTTGTTGAAGAGAATCATGGCTGGATGTATCGGGGGAAATATCAGGATCGCCCTCGACTGCCAGACGG
>PKCL01000140.1 GCA_002862165.1 Planctomycetaceae bacterium | reverse complement strand
CAACAAAACCTATTTCGACGGACAGGCAGCGGCAATTTACAAACAGGCTCCCCCTCTTGTGAACGCTACAAAAAAACCGGGAGAATGGAATGCCTATGACATCATTTGGAATACCCCGCGTTTTGACAAAGCCGGACAACTCACGGAGCCAGCAACCGTGACCGTGCTGCATAACGGGATACTTGTACAAAATCACTTCGAATTACTCGGTGATACTCCTTTCAACCGTCCCCCTCGGTACAACCCACATCCACCGGAACTGCCGATTCGGCTTCAGGACCACAGAAATCCCGTACGCTTTCGAAATATCTGGGTCCGAAAAATACATCCCATACAAGGAAAACAGACACAACCACCGTCGCTGAGAGATGGCAAAAAGGTGACGCCGCTGCCGCAAACTGAGGCACAATAAAGAAAAGCTTCGCACTGTCGGGGAATATAGGTAAAGATTGCGGGTAGTAATGCGACCCCGAAGTCCCCGTGCAGAAATCACCCGAGATGCCAAATTCAAAGCGTCTGTCTCGACGACGGCTGCAAATAGCCGCTGGATGCACCATAGCTGTCTGTATCACCCTCTGGTTTTTCGGGGGCAACCTATTTCTCGCACGCAAACCAATACTGGTTGGTGTGCTTCATTCACAAACAGGTCCTATTGCTGTCAGTGAATCAGCAATGATTGACGCCGAACGCCTGGCATTCGAAGAGATCAATGCAGCGGGTGGGATCCTTGGTCGCCCCATTCAATGGATAATTGCTGATGGTGCATCAGACTGGCCAACATTTGCTCGGGAAGCAGATCGTCTTATCAATGATGAAGAGGTCAGCATTCTCTTTGGTTGCTGGACAAGCGCTAGTAGAAAAAGTGTTTTGCCAATTCTCGTCGAATCAGATCATCTTCTCATCTATCCAATGGCGTACGAAGGGCTCGAGACATGCCCAAATGTAATTTATACCGGTGCCGCACCAAATCAGCAGATAACTCCGGCTGTTCAGTGGTGTCATAGTGAATTGAATGCCCGTAGTTTCTTCCTGCTTGGCTCAGACTACATCTGGCCTCACTGTGTCAATGCAATTATTTCAGATCAGCTCATGGGGCTCGATGTTGAAAAAGTTGCCGAAACATATGTTCCGTTTGGTAGTACTGATCTCAAGTCCTACGTCCAAGAAATTGTTGACACACGACCTGATGTGATTCTCTGCTCTGTCGTTGGCGATTCGGCAATAGCTTTTTTTCATGAGCTCCGTAAAGCTGGTATCTCTCCCGACGATATCCCTGTAGTTATGTTTGCTATTGCCGAAGATGAGCTTCGCGCAACCGACCATACTGATATGGTTGGTCACTATGCAGCATGGAACTACTTTCAGTCAATTGATACTGATGTGAATAGAAAATTTGTAGCCGCATTCAAAAAACGCTATGGAGCAGATCGTGTCACCAGTGACGTTATTGCTGCTGCATATAACAGTGTTTACTTATGGGCAAATGCCGTACGTGAAAGTGGTAACACAGATGTCCAGCAGGTTCGCAATGCCTTGAGACAACAGAGCCTGAATGCTCCTGAAGGAATTATCGCCGTCGACCCAAGCACGCAGCATACATGGCGTCCGGTCTACATTGCCAAGATTCAAGAAACTGGGCAATTCGAAATTGTCTGGAATAGTAATGGATCGGTTCGCCCCGTCCCCTATCCCATTACGCGTTCAAAAGCTGACTGGGATGCATTTGTCAACGACCTGTATCAAAGCTGGGGAGGCTGGGCTAACACCACCCCAACAACTCCGGGGAGGTCTACAACAAATGACTAATCCCACCTCCTTACAACCGGTTGAGAAAAAGCGACAGCGACTTGCACGTCGCCTCTTGTTTTGGTTTCTTCTCATGTCACTGCTACCCTGTGGGCTGCTTACAGCGATTACGACGAGCCTTGCAAACAGGGCGCTCGAGAGTTCCGTGCAAGATAGACTTGTGCAAATTGCTTCTGCACGTTCCGCCCGACTTGAGTCATATGCTGCGGAACGAGTACGTGATGGCACAACGCTCTCTATGACGCCAGCAGTTGTAGCTGCAATGTCTTCTTTTCAAGAGAATGATTCTTCCGGTGCTGGATCCAAAGAAGCTTCTGCTGGCGTTATCTCCTACGAATTGTATTTGAGTGAAGCTGCCGGCTCGCGAGGCTATCAGAGCCTCCTACTCATTGATATCAAAGGTAATGTCCTCTACTCATCGACGGAGAGGCTCGTTCCTGGATTGTCTCTTACCTCTGAGTCGCTACGTACGACAGAACTTGCAAAAGGCTTTGATCGATCTCGCACACTCTTACAATCCGAACTCTGTCGATTTAGCCCATTTGGGAATTCTGGCAACCCGGTCTCTTTCGTCACTTCCCCAATATTCAAAGACGAAAAGGTTATTGGAGTCTTAGCACTCGAGCTGAGTATTGAACGTGTCTGGCAAATTCTAAGCGACACAACTGGACTTGGAACCACTGGAGAAATTCTCGCTGCCGAGCGAATCGACAATACAGCTCGTGTCACAAGCCCTCTCCGCCATCAACTCGATGCAGCCTTTCAACTCACAATACCACTTTCAGCAGCCAATGCTGTTGCTGCGAGATATGCGTCGAGTGGCACGAGAGGATATGCCGTCTTTCCTGATTACAGACAAGAGGAAGTTGCCGCAGCATGGTGCTACCTCCCAAGCTTCGGATGGGGGCTTGTCACAAAACAAGACACGAGTGAGGCATTTGCACTCCTCCGTTTTCAGCAACTCCTGATCGCCGGTCTGGTATGTGGCACCGTTCTACTGGTTATTGTTGTAGCTCTTTTTGTAGCGAGAAGTATCAGTATGCCTATCCAACGAGCGATCAGCCTCTCTCGTAAGGTGGCTGCTGGTGACCTCCGCGGAGATGTTTCAGTCTTGTCTCGAGACGAAACAGCGATTCTTCTTGAATCGCTTCAGACGATGACGCAGGATTTACGTTTCCTAATCGGGCGCGTTCAGAACTCAAGTGATGCGTTAACGAATACCTCTTCGAAGCTTCAAGCAACCGGTACAGATCAACAACACGTTATTCAACGTCTCGGGGATTCTACAACTCAGACCGTTGCCGCTGTCGAAGAAATCAGTGTTACTGGCAAAGAACTCACACAAACCATGGTAGCTGTAAATGAAATGGCCAGCAAAACCGGTGCAATGGCTATTGAGGGGCGTGAGAATCTTTCAAGCATGGATACTACGATGCGCAAACTCGCCGATAGTACAGAATCATTCGGTTCACGCCTTGCGGTGATCAATGAACGGGCCACAACGATCAATCTTGCTGTGACAACAATTGCAAAGGTAGCAGACCAGACGAACCTTCTCTCTATAAATGCTGCGATCGAAGCTGAAAAAGCTGGTGAATACGGCTTGGGTTTTCTTGTCATTGCACGAGAAATCCGACGGCTTGCAGATCAGACAGCAGTCGCTTCGTTAGAGATCGAGCAAGTTGTCAAAGAAATGCAACTCAGTGTTTCCTCGGGCGTAATGGAGATGGATGCCTTTACTAAAAGTGTGGAAAATGGCGCATTAGAAATTGGTGGTGTATCTCGGCAACTTTCAGAAATTATCACTTCCGTGAAGGGAATCTCTGAACGTTTTGAGCAAGTTGCTGAAGGGATGCAAGCCCAAAGCGAAGGTGCTGAACAGATTCGAATTGCGATGGCACACCTTGCAGAAAGCGTGTCTGAGAGTGAATCTGCACTCGACTCGTTCCAGAATGCAACCACCGATGTCCAGCAGGCTGCGACTGATCTCCATGGAGAGATCACCCGCTTTAAGCTTTAATGCACGGGTTTTTACCAACGGCGTCACATGGTGTATTGTGGTAGGCATCAAGTTCCACATTTTCACTCTGGAGATACGTTCGCCATGTCACGTACGTTGCTTGCATTTTTTGCGTCTGCCCTACTCTGTTCCACCGTTTATGCACACTGTCAGGTTCCATGTGGAATCTATGGTGACCAATTAAGATTTGAGCAAATGCTCGAAGACACCAAGACAATTACAAAAGCACAGGGACAGATCAATGAACTTGCCCAGGCTGCAA
>PKCL01000334.1 GCA_002862165.1 Planctomycetaceae bacterium | reverse complement strand
GATATGGTCCATAGCGAAGACTCTTTGCGAATCAACTCTTTGACTTCGGTGCACACGGAGACACAGCCTAAGAAGTCTCAAGGAGTTTCAATTCGTTACCAATAGCAAGCCGGCCACCAGCACGTGACCGATAGACTGACGTATTCAGACCAAGCCGGTAATAGTCCTGCCAGTTCCTTGTGTCAACGTCCTGCCGAAGCCCACGATAGCGGCGGGCCTCAAAAACGTCCCGAAACAGTGTGATCTGCTTGCCTGTACGGGTGTCTCTACTGGGAACAACGCAGCGTCGACAAGCGCCGGCTGGTCGGAATTCAATTCCACCAATTGAAAAAGCATCGGGCTCACCCTCAGGGAGATAGTCCAGTGAATCATCACCCTCACTCAACGAAGATATTGACTTTATTTTTTGCACTGGACAGGCCAGAACATCTTCCCAGAAGGGATCATAAAACAATCCTGAGTCCTGACTTTCATCTGAAGACAACTGATCTGGTTCAGCTGTGAGTTCAAGGTTCATCCGAAACCGACGTCTTGCTTCTGAATCATTCCAACCAAACCAGCGTGCTACCTCACTGAGCGTCTCAGTTGAAATCACCGTAGGACCTGCTGCATCACGATCATCAGGAAACCCACCTTCTACCCGCTCCTCTAAAAGAACATGCTCTCTCAATGCGTCAGATAGCCATTCACAGGGACCCTCCGATCCTGGAATCAGAGGGAACGTCTCAGCAGACTGTGAATCGTCAGACATTTCACTCAAC
The DNA here is from genome assembly GCA_002862165.1 of Planctomycetaceae bacterium. Classification (GTDB taxonomy): domain Bacteria; phylum Planctomycetota; class Planctomycetia; order Pirellulales; family UBA1268; genus UBA1268. The sequence goes on along the minus strand of PKCL01000334.1, from coordinate 3,329 downwards.
TCATGGCCCATCCATAGCGTCACGAAATAACGTGCTGCAGACTGGGGCATCCTGTTGCGGTCATTATCCATGCCTTCGAATTGTGCTCGTATCGAATGAAAACGGGCTGTTCTTTTGGCGTTTACTACTCTGCCTTCAGTATCAACAAGACGCCATCGTCGATCGTGCATGATCGCGCCGCTTGGCAATACCGTCGCTTCAGCAAGCCTTAGGCCGTCAAGGCTTTTCACCGGATAGATCGTGATGCCGGAAAGATATGGCATCGAAGACGGCCCCTCCAAAAGATTTACAACGCGTAAGTTACATCCGGAAATTAAAGGTCTGCCAGAACAGTCTCAACAACCACTGACCAACCGTCCGGTTTCCAACTTCGATTCTCGCGGTCCCTCGCATACCCGGCGTCAAAACATTTTCTACGTCATCGACCTGCATCAGCACTTCATAACTTGTCGAGATGGGAACTTCCCGCCCCATCTCATCGGTTGTCGTCGGGACAGACCCACCGGCTTTTACGCTGAGTCTCTCAGACCCGACCTCAATATGAGTCTCTGCAATCTCATCAACCGCACCTCGAAATCTATCAAATGGAAAGGCATCGAGTTTCAAATCAACCCGCTGTTTACTCTGCACGAACTCAACTTCACTCTGGTCAACAATCATGACGGCCTCAAAATGATCCGAATCACCGACCATGCATAGCACCGTGCCCTCGGCAAACGTCGCACCGATATTCTTCTTTGCGAGGGCACTGCCTGACCAGCCCGGCAACCTCCCACTTGGGTCAGGCCGCTCATCAACTGTCTCTGCTGGCAATACCAGACCAGAGCGTGGTGCTTTTAAAACAAGTTCCTCTTGATACTTGAGCTTCTTGGCAAGCTGCTCCTCAACGCTCTTCAGAGACTCTTCCACAGTTCTAATTTCCATGCCGGCTGCCGAATCTGTAAACCGTTCTCGCTCGAGGCTTGCAAGTCTTGAACGATACCCTGACTCCTGGCCTTCCAGCTCGGCGATCTGGAGTTCCAGATCGATATTTGAAAATGCGGCCAACTCATCACCTTTGGAAACGCGATCATTTGTCTCAACAAAGATATCTTCAAGGCGTCCATCAACCGTGACATAGACAGTCTCTTCACCGCGAGGCCGAAGTTCTGCTGCACACCAGACTCGTTGTGGCAACGGAATAAAGCAGACAGCCGCTGCTATAAGTGCAACCACAATACCGGTGACTGTTAGATTGAGACTCTTCACTTCGTCTCTCCTTCCGGGAACTTTCAAGAATTTATATGTCCCACTTATCGGACGGACAATCAAACCATAAACACCAAACAATGCGAGCGTACGACCAACAGCTTCCATGCGATAAGGCTTCATTGCATTCCAGACAAACATGAAGATCGAGATCATCAGAACCCACATGTAGATCGTCGATGCGATGCTATATAACGCGAACAAACCCTGATGTCGTTTGGGTAGAAACGGGTCGTCCTGCAGCTTCATTCCGAGGCACCACTTCTTTGCAAGACGACTGAGACTCGTGCTCGACTTTGTTCTCAGATTCGGAATCTCAAGCATGTCAGAAAGAATGTAATAGCCATCAAAACGCATCAGTGGATTCGCATTGAAAAGCAACGTCGACACACTGGACACAAACATGACATTGAGGCACATCTGATTGAAAAGACCTTCGTGCGAATTCCACCAAAGAAAGGTTGCGGTCGATGCCAGAATAAGTTCAATATACATGCCCCCTGCACCGATCATCATCCGTTTCCATTTGCTGGGGAGCATCCAACTGTCTGATACATCACAGTACAGACACGGCGTAAAAACCAGCAGCATGAACCCCATCTCATGACACTCTCCTCCGTAATACTTACAGGAAAGACCATGCCCAAATTCATGAATAACTTTGGTGATACCAAGTGCTGCAGCGAGATAAAACCAGTTGCCAGAAGCAAAAAACTGATGGAACTCCGGCAATTTGGATCGAAACGTTTCGAAGTTCACAAGCACAAGCATGAGCGCTGTGAAGATGTATGCGGCAGCAACCATAATTGCGGCAGGCGAGTAAAGCCACCCGAACCATGGGTTGATTTTTTTGAGAATCCAATCTGGATCAATCCCTCGGAATCGAAGGCACATGATACTCCGAAGCCAGTTTTTCCACTCTGACCAAACACGCTGCCGTCGCCGTTCATTAAGTTGTGGGCCCTGCCCCGGCCTGTCACCAATGACAAGTCCACTGCGATGGAGTGTGGAAACAAACCTCGAAACCTCGTCCACCGTAATCCGACGCGGAGGGAAACGCGCCTCGAAATTGTCCTTGAGATCTTCAAGGCTGGCCTCACCATCGAGCATCTGGAGAAGTGCATATTCTTCGGGACGAAACCGGTAATAGGACAGCCCGATAGGGTCTTTCACGACGTACCATGCCTGCCCCTGGTAGACCTGACGATTTGTTACCAAATCACCTCGGTATCGCAGACCCACAGGTCTCGACGTACTCGAGCGGAAGGCTTCGGCCATCGCCATAGGTTCACCTCACTCGGTATCTGCCGTGGTTACTGTTCGATGAACAGGCGGCAATGGTGGCTGTTGGGAATGAATCGTCATTGTTGCTGTCTGTCCAGCCCGCAACAACCACTCAACAGAATCTCTCGCCTGCCGATTTTCAACCTCCGCCCACACGCGAAAGTCACCACCCGGCTCTACCAGTGGACTCACAAATACGATTCTTCCTTTGAATGATTCGTTGCGTTCATCTGCAAACATGACTGAGACTGTTACCGGGCGATTATGCACAATTCGAGGCTCATATTTTGATGAATCGACATACCCCTCAACCCGGAGTTTGTCAGTTCGTACGACTCTTGCCAGCGGATCTCCAGGCTGCATCCATTCGCCCAGATGTGGATAGACCTGCACAATCATGCCATCAATGGGTGATGCAATCTGACGTCGTTGGATACGGTTTTCAGCAGCTAGAACCTCAACCTCTTTTGAGCCAGCATCAAGTGACGAGAGTTGCCGCTCAAGTTGAGCCTGTTCAATCTGAAGTTCACTCTTTTTTTGATTCAATTGTAGCCTGGCCAACTCTACCTCGGTCACACTACCTGGTATTCTTCGATTTGAAGCCACTGCTTTTTCAACTTCTACCTCAGCAACTTTTTCAGCAGCGATAGAATATCGAACATCGACATCGCTGCTCGCTTTGGCTATGGCTTGATCATGTTCAGCCGATGCCTTCTGTTTTTCAAAACGCGGCTGAGAATCGTCAATTCGAGCAATTGCACCCCCGCGGCTGACGACATCGCCCTCTTTTACCGATA
>PKCL01000332.1 GCA_002862165.1 Planctomycetaceae bacterium | reverse complement strand
CCGTCACTTCAGATGCAGCTGGTTCTTCTAAGGCATTTTGGATTGTTCCAGAATCACCGTCTGATAGATCAAGTTCGAGGCCATCGAGTGAGATGTCACTACCGATGGTTTCTAATGAATCGTCTTGTGTTTCAGAAGCATCGTTTTGATCTTCAAGATAGCTGTTGAGTTCGTCGGGTTTGAACTTAAGACCTGACGTATCACGGAGTGGAAACAGTTTCCGTTGGTCAACGAGCTTTTTTATTGCATCTTCTGAAATGTTGAGATGTACAGCCGCCTCAGCGATATTCAAAAAACCACCAGCCATAAATCAGCCTGCCTTTATTGTTCTATAGAACCCAAACTCATCTATTAGCGAACTCGGCTATCCCTCGTAACAAAGTCTACGCAGTCGGCTTGCCTCGATCCAGCCAGTGCTTTCGATGTAACCCATACACTCCATTTTAAGCGTGTAAAGTGATGCTAAATAAGCAAAGAACATCACTCGGACACGAACCGGAGAATGAAAACCTAAGGACTTGGTTGAATTGGCTGTGCTTTGGCAGGTGTTGGTGGGATTATTTCAATTGTGTTGATGTGAGGTTTCGGGACTAAATCAACACGCAGCATTTTTTTGATAGATGATGGTTTTGGATCTGCAGCATTAAAGTCTTCGATCTGGAGGTCGTATCCAAGTGCCCGTGTGCTTTGGAGTGAGACTTTGCCACTCGAAGTTTCTATGTGATACACGGCAAGTACTTGTCTACTTGGGTCAACTACCAGGAGCATTTGAAGTCCAGTATCGATTGGCGATGTTGAAACCCAAAGACCTTGAGTGTCCTCAGATGCATCAAGAGCTGTTGAAAAACAGAGCAAACTTGCAAAGCATGACACAGCGAGTGTGCATCTAGCGAAAAATTGAGCAGGTTGGTTTTGATAATTCACAATTTGGCACTCTTAAGTATTTTGGTTTTTTGCAAGACTTGATATCGCATTAGTCTGAGAACTTTGTTGTTCGGCAGAAAGAATTTTGAGGTTGGGAGCATATCTTTTTCGAATTGGCATGCCGGGAGTATCGCAGGCTCTGGCTGACTCGATACAGATCGAATCGAGTTCTTTCCAGATTTTTCCTTCCCAGCAGGGTTACCCAGCCCTCTCCTCCTCCCTGCCCCTCCGGATTTACTCTGCTTTTTGAGTGATAGCAGTGATTCTGATTGCGCTAGCTATTTCGATTCAAACATTTGGGCAAGAAATACCGATGAGATAAAAGGCTGTGTTTCGTGCACGGTAGACAGTAACGAGCAAGATTGTTCACGGAGGTGACCAGTGTCGAGCATGACAAAGATGTCGAGACTTTTTCTTCGATCGCCCCTGTTGTGGGGCACGGGAGTGGCCTTTTGTTTTTTTTCACTCGTTCAACGTGGTGTTATTCGTGATGAATACGTTGTTCGGTATCTCGCCGGTCACTGGGTTGAGTACATTGAAGTTGGCTTGTTCTGTATTGGTTTAAGCAGTCTGGCTATGAAGCTGCTCAGTACGATTCGCCAGAAAAACAGTCTCGTTGATTGCTGCTTAGCCGCAACTCCATCGGGTGGACAGCACCCTTCCGAGGCAGATGGGTTACAGCGGCAAGTCATTGGTGGCACGAGTGGCGAGAGTGCTTATCTTCCAAAGAGACTTCGCGATGGGCTCGACTTTGTTATTCGAACAGGAAAAGCTGATGATCTTGAGGATCATCTCAAGTATCTAGCTGATATCGATGGAGCTCGCGCCCATGCCAGTTATGGTCTTGTTCGATTCATTGTCTGGGCAATTCCTATTATGGGTTTTCTCGGGACAGTAATAGGTATCACGGTGGCGATAGCAAACCTTTCGCCAACAGAGCTTGAGAATATCTCAGGAGTCGTTGCTGGTTTGGGTACTGCATTTGATACCACAGCAACCGCCTTAGGTCTGTCAATGCTATTAATGTTTACGCAGTTTGTTATCGAACGCGTTGAACAAGGACTACTTGATCAAGTTGATGAGCAGGCATGGGATTCACTTGCTGGGCGTTTTCAAACAGATGGTATTGCAGACGGGTCTGCACTCGCTGTCGCGAGACTTGGGGACGCTGTCGGCAAAAGTTCGGCGAAGCTTATTGAGGCACAGACACACTCGTGGCAAGAACTTCAAGGTGTCGCCTCAAATAGTCTGGAAAATGTTTTTGGTAGTTTGGGAGAACGTCTTCAAGAAACGCTCTCAGGTTCCCTTGATGAAACTTTAGGAGCCTGGAAAGAGTCGCTTGTAGAAGCACATCGTGTTTTGGCCAACGAGCGGGATGGCCGTTGGGAACATGCGGGTCAAATAATGGCAGATGCTGCTCTGGCGTTCGATAAGCAGCAGGCTGCCGTTGCAAAGCAGTCAGCAGCACTTGAGAAGGTCATCGCGATGCTCAGTGAAATAGTATCAATGGAGCAGAAGCTTGAGAGTAATTTGAATGCCGTAACAGCAAGTGGCCGGTTTGAAGAAGCGATCATCTCGCTTTCTGCTGCGACACAACTTCTGGCAGCTCGAAGTCCGAGCGTTGCTGGTAGCAAGCAAGCATTGCTTGCTAAGGACAATACCCCTGTTGAGAAGGTTGCATGAGAAGGTCTCGTACACGAGAAGGCACGGCGATCTCGCTATTTCCTTTTCTTGCTGTTTTGTTGTGCACAATGGGAGCACTGCTTGTCCTGTTGGTGTTGTTTGGTAATTCAATAAACCAGCAGGAAGACGCTTTGGCTATTGAGCATGCAGAGCAGGTCAAAGCAGAATTAGCAGGTAGGGCCGACAATCTTTCATGGCGGCTTGAGCAATTGAGCGGCATGCGTTCCAAAACGAATGACGAACTGGAGTCTCTAAGGCTGCAGTTGGCTGGTATTGAAGAGAATTCAAGAGAGTTGTCAGCCAACCTTCAAAGTTTGCAAAAAGTACAAGAGAATCTATTCAGGAATGACAGCCTTGATAGTCCGACTGACAATGAGCTTCTAACACTTGAGGAAAAGTTAACTTCAGCGCGAGAATCTCTTGATGAAGCGCGCAGAGAAAGAGATTCGAAACCACCAGCATACGCTGTGATTCCGTATGAAGGACCTTCGGGAACACATCGTCGGCCACTTTTTATAGAGTGCTGTTTAGACGGAGTGTTTCTGCAACCAGAGGGTATCAGGTTGAACCCTGATGACTTTGAAGGCCCGCCAGGGCCTGGTAATCCATTGGCAAGTGGTCTTCGTGCAGCACGGGAATATCTTGCAAGGCAGTCAATTTCGAAGGATGACCCCGGCTTGCGTCCCTACCCTCTATTGATTGTACGGCCGTCTGGTGTGATGGCTTACTATGCTGCTCGAGATGCAATTTCTTCGTGGGGTAGTGATTTTGGATATCAACTCGTTGAGGAGGACTGGCGACTTGCGTTTCCTGGAAAAGATCTTGCGTTGCGAGATGCAGAGTTGCAAGCAATCAACGAGGCGCGAGATCGGCTCAAGTGGCTGACGCAGACTCGGTCTAATATTCGTCAGAGAAGTCCTGTGAGAAAACAGTATAGAGCTGCTTCGGTTCGTGGCGGTGCTGTTGCCGTTGGTGGTCCATCTGTCTTAGGAGATCAGTCTCAATGGGATTGGTCCAAGCAGCAGGCGAAGGCCGGACGAGTCAGTGGTGGTCATGGGCTGCAGGGTCAGGGTACGAAGCGTCAAGGAGAATTTTCAACAAATGCGGTTGTAGGACGGCCATTGAGTGCTGGAGAAAGCTCTGGTGGAAGTCATTTTGGTAGAGGCCAAAGTGAAGCAGGTATTGGCCATGGTGATGGAGGGTCAGCTTCTACCGGCAGTCTGACTGGTCTTGCTGGTTCAAGCCTGCCGCAAGGTATGGGTGGTGAAGATCTAGCCGGTGAATCACACTTTGGAAATGGTCAAGGAAGGGAAATATCAGCCGTTGATGGACGGTCTGGTGGTGGTCATGGCAAATCGAAAGATGGCTCGAACGCCACGCAGCGAGGAGCTGATGAAGGATCACCTGGTGGAACTGAAGTGGCTTCATTAGGTGGTCAGCAAGGCGGAACCTCAGCTTCTGGTGGTGCCGGTTCTGGCATGGC
>PKCL01000402.1 GCA_002862165.1 Planctomycetaceae bacterium | reverse complement strand
GCTCATGGTCGAATCCAAGCAGGTGAAGCACCGTGGCATGGAAATCTCGAATGTGCACAGGATCTTTAACGATGTTGTATGAGAAGTCATCTGTTTCACCATAGATTTGTCCAGGCTTGGCCCCACCACCACACATCCACATTGTGAAGCAACGTGGATGATGATCACGCCCATAGTTTTCCTTCGACAGACCACCCTGCGAATAGACCGTACGGCCAAATTCACCACCCCAGACAATGAGCGTGTCATCAAGAAGCCCACGAGACTTCAAATCATTGATGAGTCCGTAACAGGCCTGGTCAATATCTCGACAACCATTCGGGAGACGGTTCGCAACGTCACTGTGTGTATCCCAATGATTGAGATACAGCTGGACAAACCGTACGCCACGCTCCACCATGCGACGTGCCATGAGAACAGAGTTGGCAAAGGACCCCGAATTTTTTACTTGATCACCATAGAGCGCAAGCGTGCTCTCAGATTCTTGAGAAATGTCAGTTAAGTCGGGCACGCTCGTCTGCATTCGATAGGCCATTTCATACTGAGCAATTCGTGTGCGAATTTCGGGGTCGCCGATCTTCTCAAATGTCTGCTGATTTAAAGCCTGTAGTCCATCAAGCGTTTGCCGGCGAACTGCATCAGAAACACCCGGTGGATTATTAATGTAAAGAATGGGGTCACCACTCGAACGGAAGCTCACCCCGGCGTATTCACCCGGAAGATATCCACTTGACCACAGTCTCGCACCAATAGCCTGCGCCTGCGCGGGCTTTGTTGATTGGGCGACAAGAACAACAAACGCTGGCAAATCTTCATTTAGGCTTCCAAGGCCATAACTTGTCCATGACCCGAGACACGGGCGTCCCGTAATTTGATTTCCTGTCTGCATATAAGTGATTGCAGGCTCATGATTGATCGCTTCTGTATGCATGCTTCGCACAAAGCACATCTCATCAACCATTTTTGCAGTCCATGGCAAGAGTTCAGTCACCCACATGCCACTTTCACCATGCTGCTTAAATTTGAATTTAGAAGGCGCAATCGGAAAGCGTTTCTGACCAGACGTCATGGTTGTCAGACGTTGGCCTTTCCGAATGCTTTCAGGTAAGTCTTTGTCATACCAGTCATCCATTGCCGGTTTGTAGTCATACATGTCTTGCTGCGGTGGTCCACCAACCATATGCAGATAGATGACATGTTTAGCTTTTGGGGCAAAGTGAGGTCCGATGGCACCCGGTACGCGAGGTATTTCAATGTTTGAATTGTTTTGGGCACTCGGCGCGCCATGTGCAAGCCCACCCGGAAGAAGAGATGTAAGCGCCGCCCCTCCAAGGAGATGGCTGCCATGTTCAAAGAAACGTCGTCGTGTGAGGTTGAGCCCCAGTTCGTCCAGCGGTGATCGAATTGGTGGATTCATGGATGCATCTCTTGCGGGTGGGTTATTTGGAAAGCACTTCATCGAGATTCATGAGCTGGTTTGTCAGCATGGTCCAACTTGCTAACGTCGCAGCATCTTTATGCCGTGGCTGTGAGTTGCCAACTGTGATTACGGCTTGTGCATCTTCGGGATGTTTCTTGTACCAGGATGTCAATGTAGCCAGTGAACTTTTGACAATAGGCTTTTCGGACTCATTCAGTGCCCTGGATAACAGCCTGTTTGTGATGTAATCGATACGTTGGTCGTCATTGCCCCCGCCTAAAAAAAGTGCATCGTCGGCTAGTGCCCTGGACGCTTCAACAAACTGCGGATCATTCAATGTTACAAGTGCCTGCAATGGAGTATTTGTTCTGTCTCGCCTCACCGTACAGACTTCACGTGACGGTGCATCAAAAATATCCATTGAGGTCGGTGGAGCTGATCGTTTCCAGAACCAATACATACTTCTGCGATACAGATCAGCGCCCGTACTCGCGGCATATTTTTTTGTGTCGCTCTCTGGCATGGCAACAGCTGACCAGACCCCAACGGGCTGGTATGGCTTGACGCTTGGGCCACCAATTTTCTGGACAAGCAGACCACTTGTTGCCAAGGCAGTGTCACGAATCATTTCAGCATCCATTCGGAATCGAGGGCCGCGTGAGAGCAAACGATTGTCACGGTCTTTTAACAGTTTCTCTGGTGTGGCTGTCGCAGCCTGTCGGTAGGCTGCACTCGTCACAAAAAGTCTGAAAAGATGTTTGATGTCCCATCCGCTTTCTCGGAATTCAACGGCAAGCCAATCAAGGAGTTCCTGGTTACTTGGCAGCTCTCCAGTAATACCAAAGTCACCACTTGTTCGAACAAGACCCGTTCCAAAGACTTCTTGCCAGAATCGATTGACGGTGACACGACTTGTAAGTGGGTGATCCTGTAGGAGTAGCCATTGTGCAAGACCTAGCCGATTTTTTGGAAGCGTCTCTGGATAGGTCAAAAGTGCAGCCGGGGTTCCGGGAGAAACCTCATCAAGTCGTTTGTCGTACTCTCCTCGGTCGAGCACAAAAGCTTTAGGCATGTCAGGCTTTTCTTGCATGACATGAGCAATGGTGCCACGTTTTTTGATAGCTGCCTCTTCGGCGACTAATGCGTTCTCTCGAGCCTTGGCTGCCTGAAACGGTTTATCAAAAGCCGTGAGCCACCAGTCATACAGACGATTCGCAGCCTGGAGCCGTTCCTTCTTTGGCAGTTTGACGATATCAATCAGAAGATCGGCTTTCGCAATGCTTTCAACTTCGTTTTGAGAAAGAGCCCGGCCCCAGATGGAAAGACTTGTCAGTCCAACATTTTTAGCAGGCGATCCCGTTGATCGACTTCCAATGGCAAATGCTGCCGTATCAGTACGCGTTGTGTTTTTCTTGAATTTGTTGACTGCGACCTTTGGCTTCTGCTGCACAACACCGTCGTAATAGATTTTGATGCCACCGGGATTCCCACTGCCGTTATATGACAGCGTGACGAGTGTCCAGACATCTGGCTTGAGTTGTTGTTTTGCGACAACTTTTAATGCGTCTTCAGGCCATTTGTGGATCAGGTGCATGCCGACACGACGGTCTTCAACCCATAAGTCCCATCCACGGTGTGCATTTGACTCATCCATCCGAGAAGCAATGGAAAAATTTTTATTCCCATCTTCTTTGGGAAGCTTGACCCAGCAGGAAATAGTAAATGGCTGATCATGTTCAAAGTCGCCAGCTGATGAAAGCTCGACAGCTTTCCCATTGAGTAATGCAGCAGGCATGCCGCTTGGGCCGGGTAACCATGATGTGGTGGATGAAATCGGTATGGAGGTTTGTTTTCCTAAGAAGGATGCTTTTGTTGCATTTCCCTCACCTTCAGAAAACGCAATGTCGAGGAGTGGTGTTTCTTGGGGACGCACGGCAAGGACCTGATCCTCCGTAAGTGATTGAACCCATGTGTGGAATTCACCTTTCGCATTCTTCTTGCGAGTCGCTAGGGCTGCTCGTGCAACAGGCAACTCTTGTTCAATTTCTCGGAACCGCTCACGATCTTGAGTGCGTGGTACTGCGAGAACCGGTGGAGTATTGAAGACGTTTCCGTCTTTGGCACGCTGTGTTGTGTTATTAAAGAATGCGGAGAGTTCATAAAACTCTTTTTGTGACAACGGATCAAACTTATGGTCATGGCAGACGGCACAACCAGCAGTCAGTCCCATGAAAACCTGTGCTGTGGTTTCAGTACGATCCCTCGCGTAGAGGACAATGTATTCCTCATCAATGATGCCACCTTCGTTGGTCGTCATATTGCAGCGATTGAAACCAGTGGCAATCTTGTTATCAAGAATCTGGTCAGGCGTTGCACCTGGCCCATGATCAGTGACCAGGTCTCCTGCAAGTTGCAGGATCGTAAATTGATCAAATGGCATATTGCGGTTGAATGCATTAATAACCCATTGTCGGTATGTCCAGATCTCACGAAAGTTATCAAAGTGAATGCCATGGGTGTCAGCATATCGAGCATAGTCAAGCCAATGTCGGCCACGATGTTCACCCCACGCAAGTTTGGAGAGGAATGTGTCAACGAGGCGTTCGTAGGCATCGGTATGAGGATCAAGAACAAATGCCTCAACAACAGAGGGCTCTGGTGGAAGGCCTGTAAGATCAAG
>PKCL01000421.1 GCA_002862165.1 Planctomycetaceae bacterium | reverse complement strand
TTTTCTACTTTTACTGTGACTTGTATTTGCTTTTTGAGACTCAGGAATGCGTATCGATGGACTCCATGCCAAATGACACACCGAGTTCTTTAAGCTTGTCTTCAATTTCCTGCAGCGTTTGCTCACCTGCACTTTGTAAATTTGCAACCTCGTCGCGAGTTTTCTTTACCAACTGGCCAAGAGTCGTAATGTCATTTCGAATCAAACTATTTTCAGCTCGGTGCGAAAGACTCAACTGTGAAATTAACATTCCAAGGCGGCTGTCGAGAGGAGCCTCAAGCTTCTCAAGATCAAGAACTCCAGCACCTACAGAACCAGCACCTGTAGAACCAGTTTCACCCGCAGCCGCATGAATCGACGCTCCTGGAGAGGTATATCCCACAAACGGATTGAGGTGCTTTCTCAGAATCTTAGCCGCCTCAACTAATGCCATTTCTGGGGTGATTGTGCCGTCTGTCCAAACCTCGAGCGTCAACTTATCGTAGTTTGTTTTTTGACCGACGCGTGTTTCTTCAACTTCGTACCGGACTCTCGTGACCGGACTAAAAACAGCATCTACTGGAATAATGCCGATTTCATGTCCGTCAGGACTGTGCTCGCTACTCGGCACGTACCCACGGCCATTCTCAATCACCATTTCAAGTTCGAACGGGACATCATCTGTTAACGTTGCAAGAACCAGATCCTGGCTCACAACTTCAACAGACTCGTCCACCTGAACATCGGCACCAGTAATTGGACCCTTCAGGCTCTTCTCAACCCGGACGACACGGGTTGAATCACTGTGATTTTTAACAACGAGACTTTTCACTGCCAGAACAATATCTGTTACATCCTCTTGAACGCCTTTTATTGTCGTGAATTCATGCTGAGCGCCCCCAAGTTTGATCTGGGTTACAGCACTACCCTCAAGACTCGACAAAAGGATTCGTCGAAGACTATTTCCAACAGTCGTCCCAAAACCTCTTTCAAAAGGTTCGGCCGTAAACTTGCCATAAGTATTCGTTAGTGTCGCACTATCAGCGACAACCGAGCCCGGTAGTTCTAGGCCTCTCCAGCGGATATGCATCTGGTTCTCCTTAGTCCCTCTTGTTCTCGATTCACAATTCTTAGGCACTCAACTATCGACGACAGTTGGTCCATCAAAGTTAATTTCGCTGTTAAACACGTCGCTTCTTCGGGGGGCGACAACCGTTATGAGGCAGTGGGGTAATGTCTTCAATACTCTTCACATTCATGCCCGCAGCCTGAAAAGCCGTAATCGCACTCTCACGACCGCTGCCCGGACCCTTCACGCGAACTTCAAGATCTTTCACACCGAACTTTGCTGCTTTTTCTGCTGCCTGTTGAGCAGCCATCTGACCCGCGAACGGCGTGCCTTTACGGCTACCCTTGAAACCACATGTTCCTCCACTAGCCCAACAAAGCGTATCACCTCGCTGGTCAGTGATCGTGACCGTCGTGTTATTAAAAGTTGCGTCAATGAAGGCAATTCCTGACGAAACGCTTTTCTTTTTTGTTTTTGCAGTCTTGGCCATTATTCAGTCATCCTGATTTATCCGATCAGGCTTACCATTTCCTTCCTGTCAAATTCTGTTGTTCTGATTCCACTCGTTGTCACGATTCGTCTGCAGCACGACATCTTCAAAAAGATGCAAACTACTTCAAATCCTTTACGCCCTTCTTGCCAGCAACCGTTTTCTTAGGACCTTTACGGGTTCTTGCATTTGTTCGTGTGCGCTGACCACGAACTGGCAAGCCACGTCTATGACGAAGCCCACGATAACAACCAATGTCTTTCAGTCGAGAAACACCCTGTGCAACCTGTCTTCGTAATTGCCCTTCAACGACGTAATCTTTATCGAGCAGAGAAGCCATGCGTGCTAACTCGTCTTCATGAAGTTCCCTAGCCTGAGATTCAGGGCTCACCCCCGCCTTACGACAGAGTTCTCTCGCAACACGAGGCCCCACGCCGTAGAGGTACTGGAGTGAGTAAACAGTCTTTTTGTCGGAAGGTATGTCAACACCGAGCAAACGTGGCATAAATGGATGCTTTCAGGAACGAATCAAATCTATTTGTGGTACACCGTGTATCAAGCCTGCAGTAAAAGGGCATTTTGAGGATGGTCAATCACCGAAATGCTAACACTCATTACCTTGACTCAAACACTCAATTCACCAGACGTGGGAACTTTCCACAATCGCTTACTAGCCTTGCCGTTGTTTATGCCGGGGATTATCGCATAAAACGAAGACCACTCCGCGACGGCGGACAATCTTGCATTTATCGCAAATCCTTTTGACGCTGGCACGCACTTTCATTGAAATCATGACGCAATGGCGCCATACCTCACAGCAATAGTAATACAATTAATCTGGACAAATCGAAGCTACGGAGTATAGCCACCGGCAGCGGGGCTTCACAAGTAGGCACACAGATTTCCGGCTATCGGGCGAATTCCAAGCAGTCAAGCGGCATGATTAGACCCTGCCTGTCATCCTTCAGTTGTCGTCACAACGCCAGTCATCTTTTTTTCCTCATCAGACCGAGGGGCTGCGGTAAGCGCCAGTGGCCCATCCTCCGTCATGGCTATAGTGTGCTCGAAATGGGCACTGTAGCTACCGTCATTGGTTGATTGGGTCCAAAAATCTGGCAATACGTGGACTTTTTTCGTCCCTATGTTCACCATTGGCTCGACCGCAATAACGAGGCCTGGCTCTAAGTCAAAATCATGCTTGCGACGAAATGAAGGCGAGCAGAAGTTTGGTACCTGAGGATCCTCATGCATGCTCTTGCCAATACCATGCCCCACAAAATTCTCAACAACGGAGAACCCATAGTCCCGGACAAAGGTGGCCATCTCTGATGCAACATCTCCCCAGCGGCTCCTTGATCCCATGAGTTTAATTGCTAGCTGAAGCACACCTGATGTACAGTCTAGAAGTTTCTGAACTTCATCCGTCACTTGACCGACGGCATGCGTATAGGCGCAATCACCACACCACCCTTTGAGTTTGCAGCCCGTATCGATGCTGATGATATCACCCTCCTGCAACTTCCGTGAACCCGGAATACCGTGAACGACTTCGTCATTCACAGAGATGCAGCAAACTGCGGGAAAAGGCACTCGACCGGGAACACCCTTAAAGAGAGGGACTACATTTCTCTTATGGAAAAATTCTTCGACGGCTTGATCAATTTCACCAGTCGTAGCTCCAGGACGAACGAGACGCTTCGCGATCTGATGGGCCTCCCAAACAACAAGACCGGCATTTCGCATGGCCTCAATTTCTCGACTCGATTTTAGCTTCAGCATGTCAGTTCTTCCTCTTCACAACCACCCATAGACAAACAGACAATAACTCCGCCAACACCTTTTCTCACAGCATATCGACAGCACTTCCGATCATGATGTCTGGAGAAAATCTGTTCTAGCGTTTTGCGCGTCTAAATGCACGGATCGCCTGCCGAACTCGGTCAAAGATATCATCAGCGGAACCCAAACCATTCACTCGCTCTAATTTTCCCTTCAATTCATAATACTCTAGCAGTGGTGCAGTTTGTTTTCTAAAGCTTTCGATTCGCTGGGCAAACACTTCAGGACTATCGTCCTCACGCTTTCGAGCAAGCATGCGACGAACAAGTTCTTCTTGTGGAACGGCTAGCTCAATAACCCCATCTACACTCATAGCCTGCCGCTCAAGGAGATCATCGAGCATTTCTGCCTGATTTATGGTTCTCGGAAATCCATCAAGAAGACAGCCTTTCCGGCAGTCCTGATCCTTTAAACGCCGTGTGACTAAGCCAAGCACGAGTTGATCAGGAACAAGCTGACCGTTTTTCATGAATGAGGAAGCCTCTTTTCCCTCCGCCGTCTTATGGGCAATTGCATCACGCAACATCTCTCCAGTCGAAAGGTGCGGCACTCGAAGGAAATTCACAAGTCGCTGACATTGTGTCCCTTTACCTGCTCCCGGTGGTCCAATCAGGATTATCCGCATAGGACTAAAAGACCAAGGAATGAAACTGAGAGAGGCATGAAGCCAACGTCAAAAGGCTCAAACAAAAAAGATGAACATTACAAAAATGGCTATGGAAACTACGACTTTTCTAA
>PKCL01000397.1 GCA_002862165.1 Planctomycetaceae bacterium | reverse complement strand
GATCTGGCAGGTTGGCAGCCTTACGAATCTGATAAGAAAATGGGATGGCACGTTCAAGACGGTGAACTCGTCAATACAACCCCAAAGACGGACTTCAGTGCCACGGGTGCTTACGCAAACCTACGGACGGACGCGGTGTTTGGAGATTTCTGGCTACACGTGGAGTTCAATATTGGTGAAGCACGTAATAGTGGTATCTATTTGCGGGGAATGTATGAAGCCCAGGTTGTTGATCGAAACAGCAGGATGCAGGGTAAACAAGGTGTTGGTGCCATCTTTGGAAAAATCGAACCAACAAAAAATGCTGGCAAAGAGGGCGGCACGTGGCAGACTTATGACCTTACGCTTGTTGATCGCCACATTACCGTCATTCTCAATAGTGTGAAAGTTATTGATAATCAGCCTGTTACCGGGCCGACGGCGGGTGCAGCCTTCACAGACCCAACTCAGCCGGGTCCGATTTACTTGCAGGGTGACCATACAAGTGTGCGGTATCGGTCCATATATTTGGCCCCCGTGATGAAGGACTAGAATCAACTGTGTTTTTGAAGGTTATAAGTTATTCCCTTTTTCAGGGAGTATTAAAATGATCGTACAAACCGAGGTATTCGTCGGAACCACTTATTTTATTGTGGCCGAAAACTTTCTTGAAAAACCAACAGCGTTCGGTGTGCCCCTTGGTGCTTTGCTACTCTTTTTCTGGGTAATGCGAGCGATACAGGAAAATAAATCTTCTGGTCAACAGTCAACCCCGATACGACAATCTGGTAACACGGGTTTCTCGCCAAGTACTGAATCGATCCCACTTGTTGGAGAAGTTGAAGATTCCGTGGTGACGTTCTCAACAAGTGCCATGAAGACAGCGGGTGGAAGAACCATGTTTTCATTCAGGATCAAGCTTCACGAGTCAGGCACTTTTTTTGTCGCGGCAGGGCAATTACGAAGCGGTCGTTTATGCCGGCAACATTATGGCATGACTCAGGTTACAGGCAGCCGAGGCGAAACGATCTCTGGAACCTTGAACAGCCCAGGGTTCTCTTCGGGAAAATGGGCAATTGGTGCCTATCGAACAATTCAGGATATTGAGCTCGCCTGAGCAGGAAATGTGATGTGCCTCGATAGGTTACAAAACGATATGAACAGCACGAGAATATTGCTATGAGAATTCTGACACGATTTGTGAAGCTCGATATCGTATTCCGATGGTCATGCACTTCTTTTTGTATGCATATGTGTTCTTTCGTGACCAAGGTGATTGCTTGCATGCTTATGATATTTCTTGGCGATGTGTCGGCTGCTGCTGCACAAGAGCAAGAAAGTGCTTCACCAGCACGTGTTTTCAAAGACGCAGTGGATCTCTTCTTTGCCGGTGAACCAGATGCATCGGTCGATGCTTTTGATCATCTGATAAAACTCCAGCCAGATTGTCAGCCCGGTCTGTGGCAACGAGGCCTTGCTCTGTATTACGCGGGTCAATTTGAAGCCGGTCGCCAGCAGTTTGAGCTTCATCAAACGGTCAACCCCAATGATGTTGAAAACCCCGCATGGCACTATCTGTGCGTCGCGCGGGCAACGTCACCAGACAATGCTCGTCGGAATATGCTTGCCGTCGGTCAGGATTCACGCGTGCCCATGAAGCAGATACTTAAGCTGTATCAAGGAGATGGCAGTGAAGAGGATGTGCTTTCACACGCAGCACAAGGAAGTGATCAGCAACAACGCAATCAATTGTGTTATGCCCATCTGTATCTAGGTCTTTTTGCTGAGGTCAATGGTGATCATAAGGATGCGAAATACCATATACTGAAAGCCGTAGGCCCATACAGTATGGATCATTATATGGGTCGAGTCGCCAAGGTGCACGCCAGGGTGCGAGGTTGGCTGCCGCCTGTTGAATAACCTACCGCCTGTTACATGAATAGATCCTTATGTTCAGGTAGGCAGGGCTCTGGTGGCATATCGTTTGAGAGAGATTCCTTCTGGCCAATACGCTCAGGCACAATAGAACCCACAAAAGAAATTCTTTTTTATGAGTGCTCACGACGATGCGACAGCACCGACCAGCCCACCACTGCTTTCACAGTGTCTTGTCGCCGAACTCTGCGGCACTTTCGGCCTCGTTTTTATTGGAACAGGTGCGATGGTCGTCAACGACATCACAGCAGGGGAAGTGACTCATGTCGGTATCGCCCTGACTTTTGGTTTGACAGTGCTTTCAATGATCTATGCGTTTGGTGATATTTCTGGCTGCCATATTAACCCAGCGGTGACACTCGGCTTCTGGGCATCAGGCCGGTTCGATGGGCGACGTGTTCCTGGGTATATATTGATGCAGTGTACGGGTGCCCTCGCGGCAAGCGGTGCTATCCGTCTGCTCTTTCCATTGAATGAATCACTTGGTGCGACTGTACCACGAGGGTCAGATCTGCAGAGCTTTGTGCTGGAATGTATTCTGACGCTTCTGTTGATGTTGGTGATCCTGAGCGTTTCCTTCGGGGCAAAGGAAAAAGGGCTTTTGGCCGGCGTCGCTATTGGAGCTGTAATTACTTTCGAGTCACTGTTCGGCGGCCCAGTGAGTGGTGCCTCGATGAATCCTGCAAGGTCGCTTGGGCCTGCAATCATCGCTGGCAATCTACAGCACCTGTGGCTTTATCTGATCGCCCCAACACTCGGGGCATTGCTCGCAGTCCCTCTGCACCGGGTTATTCACCGGCATGAGTCAGGAGAATAGCAAGCTGGCATTACGTTCACGGAAAGCGTCTGAAGTTTTTGTCAGCAAAGTGCGATGAATAAGGTACAGCAGATATCTGACATAATAGTGTTAGGAGATCGCCAGATAGGCTATTTCTTGTATAATTTCGAACTTTCCAGTTTTCACAACAAGGGCTTTTTCACTTGGGTACGAGTATGAACAACAGAAGTGTCGCAGTATGTCTTTTTGGAATGTTTTTTGGTGGTGTTGTCGTTGGGCTTTCGGGCCTTACGCTTGCCGCGGAATCAGAGATTCCAGGATTTGTTTCTGGAGAAAAGAACCCCGAAACAGATCCACCAGCTGTGCGATATAAAGATGGTTGGCTTGTACCCTATGAAGAGACTATCCCCGGCACAGATGTCACATTCCGCATGGTGCCGATCCCAGCGGGTTCTTTCGTTCTCGGGAGTCCAGGCGATGAAGTTGGTCGAGAAGAAAATGAGGGACCACAAGTTGACGTTGCCGTCTCACCATTTTGGATGGGTGCCTGTGAGGTGACATGGGAAGAGTACAAGGTCTTCATGAGCATGCTGGACCTGTTTGTTGCACTCGAGAGCTCCGGCGTCCGTCTTGTCACCGAAGAAAATGAAGTTGATGCGGTTACCGCGCCGTCAGCTTTGTACGATCCAACCACAACATTTATAAATGGAGAAGAGCCAAAGCAGCCTGCTGTGACAATGACGCAGTATTCCGCACGTCAGTACACAAAGTGGCTCAGCGGTTTAACTGGTCGTTTTTATCGTTTGCCAGCAGAAGCTGAATGGGAATACGCCTGCCGGGCTGGCACGAAAGCACCTTTTTCATTTCTCGATACAGGCTCTATCAGTGATCATGCATGGTTTGTTGAAAACTCTGATGACACAACACATCCGGTAGGCGAGAAAAAACCTAACCCATGGGGCCTGTTTGATATGCATGGCAATGTTTCAGAATGGGTGATTGATGAAATGACAGCTGATGGGTATGCCACTGCTGCCGAGTTGTCACAGCCAGTGTCTGCAGCGGATTCCATTCGATGGCCAACAGATCTGGAATCACGAGTGGTTCGCGGAGGTGCCTATTTCGATGAGCCGTCGCAGTGTCGTTCGGCGGCACGACGAGGATCAGAAGATGAAGCATGGAAAGACGTCGATCCAAATCTTCCGAAGAGTCCTTTCTGGTACACGGAAGAGCCTGCGTTGGGTGTTGGGATGCGTCTGGTACGTCCCGTTGATATCCCTGCTGCTCAAGAGAAAAAAGCACAGTGGTGGAAGGCAGATGTCGAAAGTATCGAGTTCGATGTGAATGACAGAGTGTCTCAGGGACGTGGTGCACGTGGAATTGCTGATGTCTCACTACCTGAGGAAGCAAAGGAATTGGGTTTTGCTGAATGAA
>PKCL01000317.1 GCA_002862165.1 Planctomycetaceae bacterium | reverse complement strand
TACGGCCTCAAAGGCCTTGTGCCCTACGGCAGGTGCTCCTTGTGGTGAACTCATCATTGTTTCTGATAATTCTCTACGTGGGCTTTTTCGAAAGCACGCCAGTATACTCCTCTAGCTCGAGGAAAATACACCACCGTTGAAGTTCCCCGGCCACAGCAGTGAAAATGTGACTCGTCTGAAGGGGATGTGCCCTAAAAAGTCGTGACGACGCTAACTTTTGATGAGATTTCTGGAGAACCTGGATGATTGCTTTGTTGACCAATGACGATGGGATTTACGCACCAGGCCTAGCGGCACTTGAGGACGCGATAATAGACGATTACCAGACATCAGTTATTGCACCATCAACTGAACAGAGTGGTGTGGGGCACGGTATCACATTTCTTTCACCACTAACGGCAAAAGAGGTGTTCCGCGACGAACAACGTCGTGGGTGGGCAGTTGACGGAAGTCCTGCTGATGCTGTCAAACTTGGGGTTTCAGAAATCTGCCAGCTTCGCCCTGAGCTTATTCTTAGTGGCATAAACGCCGGTCTCAATGCAGGTATCAATGTCCTTTATTCGGGGACAGTAGCCGCAGCAATTGAAGGAGCCTTCTTTGGTATTACGAGTATCGCAATTTCACTTGAGTGGGATGACCAGATGAACTTCGTACGAGCTGCTGAGATTGCACGTGGACTTATAAGAAAAATAATTAGCCTCCACCCACCTCATGGCAGTCTTTTTAATATCAATATCCCGACTGCAGCACTGTCTGGAGAACCTGAAGTACGATTCGTTCCTGTGAGTGTTGTTCGGTACGGCGAGGCCTTTGAACGACGTGTCGACCCACGAGGACGAAATTACTATTGGGCCAGTAATGACCCACCGCCACCGCCGTCATCGGAAGAAAGCGATGTCACAGCACTCGCTGATGGTGTTATTACGATAACCCCGCTCGACTATGATCTCACCAACAGAAAAAGGCTACAAGAATTACAAGCTATGAAATTCTGATTGGCTTTTTGATTTTTCTTTTGAGCAGGAAGCAGAAACCCATTGGTCATAGCGCAATGAAATGGCGACGTGCGGCAAAAATCTTTCAACATTGGCCTGCGAATATGTGCGGGCGTACCAGCTCTGAATCAATTTCGAGGCAATATGCACCTCGAGTAAATAGTCAGCAAGTTCCGTTGATAAGTCCTAGTCAGACTTTTTTGGCTTTTTATTTTGTTCTGGCTTTGTATTTGGCTTTGTTTTTGTGCCTGGTTTGGCGTTTGTGCTTTGTTTCACATTTTGTTTTGGGTTCTGTTTTGGTGTTTCTGCAGGCAGAGTCTTCGTGCTCTCAGCCGACCCAATAGTGCTTGGGTCCTTATAGAGCCCAACCTTATATGCCTTCATAACCTCAAGAGTGACCACTGTGATCACAAACGTTATGAAAAGGCCAATACCTATCCAAAACCAGACACGGAGAGATAGTCGTAAGAATGTCGTACCCCACCATTCATCGAAAGAAATGTCATCAGCATGCTGCTGTGCCTGTAACGCAGCAGCACCCGTAGTACTTCCACCCATCGTGCCCAAAAAGTCGTCTTCGTCACTGTCGTCTGTCTGATTTCCCGATGGATCCGCAGCGTTATTCTCTGATTCGTAAAGAAAGTCATCGTCCTCGTCTTCATCGCCATCAGATCCACCTGAATCACCGAGAAAAGAGTCGTCGTCATCAGGGTTGTCAAAACTGTCTGATGAATCGAGGCTTTTATCTTCTGAGGCGCGACGGAGCGTACCGGCTGTGCCTGGTTGTGTTGGTTTTCCTTTCTTTTTTGGCTGGCGTCGTAGGCCAGCGATACTTGAGGAGTGTGACGTGGGCAGAGAGCCACTGTTTCCATCAGGATTATCCGAAGACCGACGGCGTAATCCCGCAGGATGAGGCCTGTCCTGAGAATGCTGGTTGAGCCATGCATCGAGTTGATCTGCAACCTCGCCTGCGGTTTGTGGTCTAGCGTCTGGATGCTTTTCCATCATTCTGAAATAAAAATCAATTAATGCTGAATCAAGATCTGCAGGTGGCTGTTCGAGTTCATCAAGGGGGTTCGGGGCGGGCTCGTTCCAATGCGCTTTGATACGCTCAACGACATTTCCTTTGGCAAAGGGTGCTCGTCCAACAATCAGGTAGTAGAGAGTGCAGCCAAGTGCATAAATATCGGACCGTGGATCCGCGGAGTGACTGTTCTTTGATTGCTCGGGAGCGAGGTAGTCGGCGGTACCGAGAACCTTTTCATCGTGTGCCTTGGTGAGTCCGCCTTCTTCATCGTCGTCGCCGTCTAGTGCAAGGCCAAGGTCAAGTATTTTAACTGTGCCCTTCGTGTCTAGCATCAAATTAGCGGGTTTGATGTCACGGTGAACAAGTCCTTCTTCGTGCGCGTATTGCAGGCCACAAGCTGCTTGGCGGATATATTCAACAGCATCTCGTACAGGGAGAGGCCCACTCTTCTTCACCTTTTGATGGAGGTCTTCACCCTCGATATAATCCAGAACGATATACCAAAGATCGCCGGTATGGTCGAAGTTGGTAGCACCGGCAATGTTGTCATGCCGTAGTTTGAATGAGGCTTTTGCTTCTCGCTTAAAGCGCTCCAGGTATGATTTTTCATTCACCCTTTTAACGGGAAGTACTTTTATGGCAACCGGTAGATGCATTCCTGTGTGCTCAGCAAGATACACACTGCTCATGCCCCCTTTGCCGAGCTCGTTAAGCAGTTTGTAACGTTCGAGAAAGAAGCCTTTGTGTTTCCCCTTCAGTAGTTGTTTAAGGTGCCAATTTGTGATGAGCTTGGCATTTATAAAAGCATTCGTAACTTCTTCTGTTAAAGCAGCGTCGAGAGTCTCGAAAGATGCAGTTACCTTATCAATTTCTGCTGGTTCAGCGAGTCCACTCTTCCGTAAGAGATCGACGAAGTCCTTGATGGTAGGGACTGACTGGCTCATTGGGTTTGGCATAAAGATTGATGGACGCGTATAACGTTATTGATACGCAATAGCATAGCATTCTGCAGAGTACATGAACGTGATATCGTAGAAGACTTAATTTCTAGGGGTGTTGTAGCACTCAGGAGCGTTATGGAAAAAGAAGTCGTATTGCTTAGTCGAATAGGTTGTCATCTCTGTCAGCGTGCAGAGGATCTTGTTGAAAGCTACTTTCCAGGGTGCTCGGTTCTGGATGTAGATTCGAATGAAGAGCGGTGTCGAATGTATGGAACCCGAGTGCCTGTGCTTGTGATAGAGGGCAAGGCAGTTCTGGAGGGAGTTTTTGAGGAGGAGGAGCTAACAGCAATAGCCCAGTCAATTATATCCCAAGACAGACGCCACGGTCATTCAAATCGCGAATAAGCTGTTGCGCGGTTGTAAAGATTTCTGCATCCCAGCCTACAGTCCGCGCTGCGTCAACGTTGCAGGAGAGATCGTCGCAAAAAAATATCTGATGAGCAGGCACACCGACCTTTTTCTGAGCATGGTGATAAATTGCTTTATCAGGCTTGCCAACGAAGACTTCGTGGCTGAGCACAATAGTCTGAAAGGCGTGTGGTAGGAGTGAGTATTGGCTGTTGCATAAATAATCCCAGTGTGGCCGACAGCTATTTGACAAAAGACCAAATCGAAAGCGATTACGCTGAAGCGATGCAAGCACCGGAATCATTTCTAGTTTGAGTGTAAAAATATTTCCTGCCGCTCTACCAAAAAGCTCAAAGGATATATCCGAGGAGAAATGGCGACAGAATGTGCTGTGTACTTCATGCCAGTCGAGGCCCCCATTTTCAAGCCGTGATTGAACGTTGTCTCTGGTGTAGAAATCTTCTACCTGGTCGGGTAAGACGCCGGTCTCCGCGGCTATCTGCTGAAATCCTTTCGTGTAATCAAATGACACCAGGACATTGCCAGCGTCTAGAAAGATGAACTGTGGTGGGGGCTTCATTGGGAAGGCTTTTCTCCCTCGCTAAGAAAATCTATCCTTCGCGTATCTGCTTTTTTTGGAGACAATAGATGAATACGCTTAATCGTTACAGTGCAAGAATTACTCAACCACGGGCTCAAGGTGCCTCCCAGGCAATGCTGCTAGGTACTGGCCTGACACCGGAAGACCTGAATAAGCCACAGATCGGTATCGCGAGCATGTGGTACG
>PKCL01000477.1 GCA_002862165.1 Planctomycetaceae bacterium | reverse complement strand
CGACTCGGTGAGCAGACGTGGCATGTCGCGTAGGCGTTGTCAAACAGCATGCCTTCTTTTGCCAACTGGTCGATCGCTGGCGTTTCATAGAACTCGCTGCCGTAGCACCCCAGGTCTCGCTGCCCAAGATCATCAACAAGAAAAAAGACCACATTAGGTTTTTGTGCTGCGTGCAGTTGGGCGCAGGCTATCAGCGATAGCGCGGTACAAATCACAAACATACGGATCGTTTGTCGGATTCTCATTGTTCGTTTCAGACTCCCTGTTCCCTGGCACTCATCGAGATTCTAGCTTTTTTCGCCAGTTAGGGTGCACGTTTTTGAAATCCTGAAAGGCTTGATACTCAGCCTGGTCAAGTTGTCCGTTGTTGTCTTTGTCGATGTGGTCAAAGAGCCATTTCCATGTCGGTCTTGCCGAATCCCACTCGGACTTCGATGCCATCCCATCCCCGTCCTTGTCGGCACCGGCGAAGAATGCTTTCACTACGTCGTTGGGCGCGAATGTCCTGGGCTTGCCGCCCTTTTTTTCATAAGCCATCGGACCTTCGGGATGCTCGAGTGGAATGCCTACCTTCAGCAAGCGAGCCTGCAGCGATTGAACATCGACCGCCTGCACCGATCTCCCTGACTTGGCGGCCATCGCCGCAGCGATTCCAGCCGCCTCGCCGAGGTGCATCCACGTCGGTTCCAATCGGATGGTGCAGAAGGCGACGTGACTGGCAGAGGCGCATACTGGCACCAACAAATTGGAACACTCGCCGACCTTTGGTGTCATGGCGCGATAGGGAATGTCGAACCGCTCCCCCTGTTTCCAAATCCGTCCCTCGTTGATGATGTGGCCCGAGTCGGAAACGTAGCGTGCCGCGTGGTGGCAGTCGATGAAGTGAGAGCCGATGTGAATCACATCTTCTTTATCTCGGTCTTCAATGATGTCTGCTTCGGTGAGGACGACTTCTCCCTGCATCCGACGGGCCGCACGGATGTAGAGATAGTAGGGCCAATGGTTGTTATCAGCCCACTCGTCTTTGCAGAACCCGTACGGTGCCATCTCGTCGCGAATGTGGTTGGGCACTCGAGGATCTGTTTTCAAGAACCAGAGCATGCCGTGAGTATAGTCCCGGTATTTTTTGTGAATCGCTTGCCGCTCTTCGAAACTGGCCTCGGCCCATGAGGTTTGTGCGCCCGGGATGCTCATGGACACGATTGAAAACTGGCGGTTGTTCAGTTCCCGCTTGCTGCTTTCACCCATTGAGTAGATACCGATAATGGACGTGAGATTTTTGAGCAGTCCCGCCTCGATCGCGCGTGCCAGCAATTCGTGCTGCATCGGGTCGTAGCTGCTCGGTTTCTCGATCGGGACTCTCTTGGACTCATCTGTCGTAATATTCAGGCGGACGTTATAGCAGATCGGTACCTCGCTGGCAGAGCCGGCTGCCGGCGGCTCACCTGGCATCACGCCAAAGAGCAGATTGCCCTCATCATCGAAAGGCGAGATGGCGACCTTGTCGTCGAGGTAGCGAACACCGGCAATCGATTCGCCATAGTGATCTGCCGACTCTCGTCCAACGGAGTAAGACACTCCGGCCTTCGCCATCAAGTCGCCTTCGTAGGTGGCGTCGATGAAGACCTTCGCCCGGTAGATCTCACCGCCCCGCACCTGAAGCTCAGTGATTCGGGCCCCGTCTTTTTTTACCTGATCGAGCAGCTGCTCGTATCGCACCTCGACACCGGCTTCTTCCAGCATTTCGAGGAATACCCGTTCGGCGATTCCGGACTGCCAGGTGCGGCTATTGCCCTCCGTCCACCTGCCGTTACTTCGTTTGACGGCCTCTTCAAGAAAATGTTCACAAAGACCGCCCAATGTCTGGCGATCGAGGTGGTTGCACTCATCCCGGTTCAAGCCACTCGTAGTCAGCCCGCCCACGTGTCGCGTCTGCTCCAGGAGTACGACGGAAGCTCCTTCCCTCGCTGCTGAGATTGCGGCTGTGATTCCACCCGGCGTACCGCCGTATACACAGACGTCGGCGTGGACTTCGTCCCGGGTTTGCGTTCTCAGCTTCCGATTTGTTTCGGCGATCAGTTCAAGTTGCCAGGCACGGCCATTGTCGGTGTTGATATTAAAATCCCTCTGGTGTGGATAATCGAAGACCCACACAGCCGCCAGTGGAATGTCATTGTCTACGACGGCCTTGAGCAGGCGTCGGAACTTGGCAGCTTGCGGTTCGGTCTCGTGCTGCGCGCCGAACTCGCCAATGAAGATGGGTTTATTCAACTTGCGTGCAACCGCCATGGCTTCATCGAATCGCTGATCGTCATCTTCGTAGGCGTGCAAGCCAATGCCGCTGATCGGATCGGGGTTTGCCTTGGTTAACATTTCAGCGAACTGCTCCATGGTATCGTGCGTCCAGCTGTTTTCCTGTTCGTTATGCCACGCTGAGAGACGAGGAAAGCTGTCACCGGTAAAAATCAGTCGATGCGGATCATGTTCTCGCACGGTGGTAGCAAAGGCGGTGAAGGCTTTACCCACCATCTCATAGGTAAGGTCGTCACGCGCGCTGCGGGCATCGGGTGTGCCAAGGGAGTGATGAACTTTTGGGCGGTGGTCTTTGGCATTCGGCAGGTTGGCATGCAGCGAGAATTCGTTGCCAAGCTCCCAAGCCCAAATGGTCGGGTTATCGCGATAGCGAGTCACCACCTCGCGGACATAATGGCGCATCCAGGCCTGCGTTTTACTCTGCGGATTGGCCCATTGATCCATCGGTTCGCCCACAAGATCGGGCACGCAGGCGTAATACCAGAACAACGAGGGGATCAAACCAATGCCATGCTTTTGTGCCGAAGCGACGACACCGTCAAGCCGGCGAAAGTATTCTTCGCGGTCTTCGACGTAGAGCTTCATGTCCCGCGGCCAGAAACCAGTCGCACAGAATCGGGCGAAGGGAATGCCTTTTTCGGCGAGGGTGGCGAAACCCTCGTCGTAGCTGGTGTCGTTGCCATCTTTGAGCGTGCGCAGAAAGCAATTGAAGTAGTTGATGCCAATGCCGCGATACGGTTTCCCGTTGAGTAGAACAGTAGCGCTGGGACCCGGTTGCAATCCAAGTGGCTTCGACACTGCGAGGGCTTCACCCTGCGTCAATAGAAACACTTCGCTTGCGGCTAGCAGAAAGATGCCGGTACCAAATTTCGAGATGTCTGCTTCCGCAGCTTTGCCGGGACCACCGCCGGCGGGTTGACTCCATCCGACCTTACCGTCTTCGTTGACAACCGAAGCAAGCGCAGCCCATGCCTTCCTTGCAACCGGAAGAAAACGCTCTCTGTTTAAGATTCCATTATTGATTCCCCACGTAATGCCGTAGCAGAAGAACCCCGTTCCACTACTTTCTTTCATTGGATACTGTTCAGGATCATCAAGGTTGCTTCGCCAGAACCCATCGGCCTGTTGTCGCTTTGCCAATGACTCCGCCATTTCCATATACAAAGATTTGTACTTTAGGTAACTGGGATGCTCGTCAGGAAGATGCTTCAGAATTCGGGTCAAACCGCCAAACGCCCACCCGTTGCCCCGGGACCACAACACTTTTTTCCCGTTCTTTGTTTTCCGGGATTTGGAACGCGCGTCCCGATAGAACAGACCCGCATCGCGGTCAAAGATTTCTTTGTGCACATCCCAAAAGCAGGCATCCATCCAGTTCACATATTTTTCTTCCCCCGTCATTTGATACAGCATCGCGAGCGCTGGAGGCGCGGTAAACAAGCCATCTACAAAGCGATGCCCCGTGTTTTCCAAATACCATTCCCCGGGGGCGGACAAAGGATTCTCAATCTTTGGGTCTTCAAGAAACGCAAGGGTGGGCCGCATCATCATTTCATCGTTCTCGGCCAGATAACACCCATACCAAATCTGACTGCAAACAAGTGGATAGGCCCCGCTTTCATACGGACCGCCCCCCTGTTCCTTAATCTGCCAGGAAACGTTCTTTCCCCACTGCATGCAGTCATTCAGATAGGCACGATCCGACGTGCTTTCATACATGGCCATCAGCCCCGCATAATACGTGCCTCGAACCCAGTGCTGATTAGGAAACCTAAGCGGCTGACTATTCACATACTCGCGGACGCGATCCGCCAATGCTTTGATTGGATTAGTCTTCTCCAGAGCATTGGCAGCC
>PKCL01000004.1 GCA_002862165.1 Planctomycetaceae bacterium | reverse complement strand
CTGTACCTCGGGTGGCAAAGGTGAATATGCATTTCCAAGTCAAAGGTTTGTACAGTCCAGGATGGTCCCAGGAATGTCCATATTGTCAGCCTTTGGCTTCACTCTAAGAAGGTCTTCAGGGCACCCCACCGGAACTGAGAGGCAATGCATCGCGAATCAGCCACCGACGTCCTTTGGCCTTCACCAGCAGATGGCCTTACCAGTGAAGAAAAAACTTCTCTGAGCAGACGCTTGGTCAACAGATTTCGGGTACCAAAACCTATCTTGTGACCCTCAACCATCTTATGACACTCAAAAAGTTCTGCTCAAAGGGCTGAATGCTTTCAAGACTCGCTGCTCCTATTCCTGTTCGGCGAGCCACCTTTCTGCATCAAGTGCTGCCATACAGCCCGTACCGGCCGCTGAAATAGCCTGACGATAGTAATCATCAGCAACGTCACCCGCTGCAAAAACACCTTCAACATTCGTCGACGTACGAAAATGGTTTTTCCAAACAACGTATTTCTTTGAGGTAAGTTCCAATTGGCCATCCAAGAAACCTGTATTCGGTGTGTGACCAATGGCCAGAAACACACCGGCCGCCTTTAAGGTGGTTTCTTCGTCTGATCCTGTTGTGCTTTGCAACAGAACACCGGTCACCCCATTACTATCGTCGCCGAGCACCTCAATGAGTGCTGAGTTAAAATGAATGTCAATCTTTTCACTCTCGTGGGCTCGCTTTGCCATAATTTTACTCGCACGTAATTCGTCACGGCGGTGAATAAGATGAACCCGACTCGCAAATTTTGTGAGATATGTAGCCTCTTCTACTGCTGAATCTCCTCCACCAACTACAACAAGTTCTTTCTCTCGAAATCTTGGAAGAGCTCCGTCACAGACAGCACAGGCACTGACTCCATAATTTTTAAACCGTTCTTCACTTTCCAAGCCAAGCCAATTCGCACTCGCTCCCGTAGCAACAATTACGCATTTTGCCTGTATTTCATCACTACCTGCTGGCGTCAGCGTGAATGGCCGCTTTGAAAAATCAACTTTCAAAATATCATCCGTAATAACCCGGGTACCAAAGTTTACTGCCTGCTGCCGCATGAGTTCCATGAGTTCCGGACCAGTCACGCCCTCTCCAGCATGAGGAGCCATCATCATTCTGCGATTTTCAGGCAGTGCTGAATCAAGAAATGCGGCAAGATTACCAGCGGGAAAACCGGCATAATTCTCCACTTCACTTGTGAGTGCAAGTTGCCCAAGCGGCAAAGTACCGGACATACGATTCTCTTCAGTAATAGCGCCCTCAAAAACAAGTGGATTCAACTGTGCTCGTGCAGCGTACGTAGCTGCACACCAACCTGCTGGACCACTTCCAATAATGACCACGTTCTCAAGTGAACCTTCTGACATTCCTTACTCCCTTGAATTATTTATACGTTCTATTTCTCTATATCCGCACTCATACTGATCACCAGCAAATCGATTCTGATTGTCGCATGATAGCGTGAAATGTGAATTTCTGCGTGCACAGTCGATCTCAACAGACAGATGGTTGTTAGAGACTCTGCTCGAAGGAGAAGTCTGAGCCACAAACATGGTGAGACTTCCCTGTATTTCCCATCTTTTGTCGAATTGGATGCCCATCAACCTCGAATAATTAGTACAAATGCGGCATATAAGTGCTAGCCAAGGAATAAATAATTTGGTACTTTCGAAGCATCTTGGTAGCACTTGGTTTCGTTTTATTGTTCCCGTATATTTTATGAAGACATCAAAAAAAACCGATTTTTCAATGGAAAATAGCCTTGTTTCATCACTTTTTGATGCAATACCGGAAGCGTCCTTTTTTGTAAAAGAGCGGCAAAGTCGATTTATTTGGGTCAATAAATGTTTTCTGCGCATTCATGGATGCTCAAATGAATCAGAGATGGTTGGCAAGTCGGATTATGACTTCCATCCAGAACCTCTCGCCGCTCAATATGACGCGGAAGACAAGCGTGTCATGGAAACCAGCCAGCCAGTTCACAATCAGGCGGAATTGGTCACACATCACTCTGGCATGCCTCGGTGGTACCTGTGCACGAAACTTCCACTCTCGGATAATCAGAACAATGTGATTGGATTGGCTGGCGTCTTAACACCGATTGATCAGCCGGGGCAGGCTCCTCATGACTACGAGCGATTGACTCCTTCACTCGAGTATGCAGTAGAAAATTGTTGTAAAAATGTAAATATTCCGAAGATGGCAGAACAGTCTGGTCTTTCGACCAGCCAGCTTCAACGGGATTTTCGAAAATTGTTTCGAATGAGTCCAGGTGAGTATATTCTGCGGCTTCGTCTCCAACTTGCTCGAAGGCAACTCATTGAATCAAACGAACCTGTCAAGCTGATTGCTTCTCGCTGTGGATTTTTTGACCAGAGCCATTTCACTCGCCTATTTCGAAAGCATACGGGCCTCACGCCTTCCCGTTATCGTCAAAATGCCTGGAACTAACACTTCTTAAAGAATCGCAAGGGGGTTTCTTCGCTCCTCGAGTGTTCCTCGAGTTACACCGACACGATTTGCGGCTTTCAGTTTATTCCAGACTTCATTCCCCGTAACTTCTCCACTCAAAAGTTTTCGGTACATGTTTATAATAATTGCCGTTTCATCTTCATCCTGATGAAGCATTTCTACTCGTAGGTGCTTCACCCCACTCCTGATAAGTTGCCTTACCGCTTCTGCTCCACTTTGCGGCACGGCATTAAAAAGTGTATTCCGGCATCCTACATCTGCAGTCAGAGGATGATCGACAGCAATCCTATCCCGGAGTTGTACAACGTGGTCGTCACACGGCCGACCACAGTTCGTTTTGTTCGTCCCTGGAGATAATACCGCACAAAACACACAATGTTCCATATGGAACATTGGCATGTGCTGATGAATAACGACTTCAAGCAGTCCAGCCGGTACAGCTGTAGTTAACTCAATAAGTTGTTCCCGATTACAGTCGTATGAAACCGCAATTCGTTCAACACCCTCTTGCTTGAAAAAATCAACCGTCAGTGGATTTGTCGCATTCAAAGAAAAGTCGGCCGTCACAGGAATGCCTCTGTCTCTAAAATATTCGAGACCACTAAAATTTCGAACCAGAACACCACTCGGTTCACACTTTACCAATGACGCAAAGACTCCGAGTTCAGATGGCTTCTGTATTCGAGGCGTCGCAATAAACAGTTGCGCATCTTCTTGCTGTGCCAATTCTACTGCGGTACGGTATTGCCGAATGTCAGAAAAATCTGCCATAAGATTCTTCTCACCAAGCTGCAGCACAGTGTTTAATTGCGGCAATGTTCGCACCATGACATGCAGAACAGGTTTTACTTCGTTGAATGATTCGCCTTTATTTCCTGAGGAGACTGCCTTCAGAATATTTCGCAAGCTTTCATCAATATCGCTCTGACGATGCCGTGTAGGCTGAACACTCACCAGCTTCTCTAATGTTAAAACAAGTCGCTTTCGGAGGCTTCCCAAAACACTAAACGGTGCCATCGGATTGCCTTCAATGGTAGCGGCTACATCTCGCAGCATAAACGCGGTTCCACCGAGACGACCGAGCTGCTCCTCAAGCATTACCTGTGTGAGGGGATGACGTTTCGCTTCTTGCAATGTCGTGTCTGAAACAATCTCACAGCTGCGACCATCTGAGAGCGTTGCCGCGATTTTCAGTGGTTCACCTACTGCCGCGAAGACTTTAAGACCGATTGGCTGCTGCCTTCCATGTTGGGATGAATGAAAAGACTTTCGCAAACGCTGGGTCACTTGTGGATCATCTGTTTTCCATACCTGTGAGCCGTTTTCAATTTTTGCAAAATCGATATCTCCTCGACCAAATGTGAGTTCAACAACACCGCCGCTTACAGATTCTGTAAGTGATCGTCCCCGATCAAACACCTCATATACTCGTGCACCTTGAGACGCGACATCAGCCTGAGTATCGAAGGCAACACCGTCTCCTCGCTTTACTGATGCTTGCAGCGAAACCGTAATACACTCTCTTGAAATATTCCGAACATGCCCAAGGAACACACCACGTTTTGCACTACTAGTCGCTGGAACAAGCATCTTGTGGTCACAGCCATTAAGCCACCCCGGAGAGAATCCTCGTGAAAAGGTGAGCTCCATTTCCTCGATCTGCTTTGGTTCAAAAAGTACCG
>PKCL01000354.1 GCA_002862165.1 Planctomycetaceae bacterium | reverse complement strand
CCAGGGTAGCCTTCTTCCTTGTCTTTGGCGAGGTATGAGAGGGTGAGCGATTTGCCTTCGTCATAATCATCTACGGTCCAGACAACCTTGTCGAACCCGATCGCTCCTCCATGGAGATGATTGTCACCATTGTTCTTGAGTAGCGAATAGGTTTCGCCATTCAACGTGAATTCACCTTTCGCAATGCGGTTACCGTAGCGTCCGACGACAGCTCCAAAGTACGGTTTATCAACCGCGTTTATGTAGTCTTCGACTTGGTCGTATCCGAGAGCAATGTCAGCTTGTTTTCCATTGCGATCTGGAACGATGATCGATGTAATGATCGCGCCGTAGTTGGTAACGCGAACCGTCATGCCAGAATCATTTTCCAGCGTATAGAGTTTAATTGAGTCGAAATCTGTCACTTGAGCCAGCGCGGTCGAGGCGAAAAGTGTCACACACGCTGCTAGCGTCCAAAAAAGAGTGAAGAAACTCCTGGTACGACAAATGGATTGCATCTCACTATTTCCTTTGGGATGAGTGTTTCTAGTTATGAATTGTGAAAGGTACATCGCAGGCTGGCAGCCTGCACTACATCGCGAAGTAGGCGTAAATGGAAATGGCACACACACAAAGCATCGCGCCCACGAAGGGTGCCGGTTTCCACGGAGTCAAGTCAACGGCCTCGACGTCAATCTGTTCGTAAGCGGTCTCACGACGAAAGCCAAGCTGCGACAAGCCCAGTTGCAATGTGACCAGCAGCACGAACACAGCGCCCATGTAATGAAACGGACTGCCAAACGTGCTGGCCATCCAACCCTCATCGCCACCGGCAAAGAACGTGCCCAATATCATCAGGAACAATCCAACGATTAACGTCATCAATGCGGAACGCCCGTCCGCCCAGCGATTGAACATGCCAACGAGAATGACAGCGGCCAGCGGTATGAAGTAGACCCCGTTCAAACCCTGGAAGAAACTGAATACTCCATCGCGACCATAGAATGCGAAGGGGGCAGCGATCACAGCCAGTACAGCAACAACAAAGCTGCAAATCTGTCCCGAGCGTCGAACCTGACTGCCTGTCGCTGACGGGTCGATGTACTGCTTATAAACATCCAATGAAAACAGGGTTGCTGCCGAATTCAGAACCGAATTGAACGTCGAGAGAATTGAACCAGTCACCACAGCGGCGAAGAACCCAAGCAGCCAATTCGGCAACACTCGCGCGACCAACGCACCGTAGGCTCGACTGGTGTTCCATGACCCATCATCGGTCATCCCAACCGATTCGATCATCTGAGTGTCTTCCACTGTAATGACCAGATAAGCCGCCGCGATTCCCGGAAGCACAAGAATAAGTGGTGCGAGAATCTTGAAGAACGCAGCTAGCAAGACACCTTTTTGACCTTCAGCCAAATTCTTGGCACCGAACGTTCGCTGGATAATCTGCTGGTTCGTTGTCCAGTAGAAAAAGTTCAGCAACAGCACGCCAGTGAACAGCGTTGGCCAGTGGGTTGACTCATCCGACGACCCCAGCGACTGAAAGGCATCAGGATCGGCTGCTTCAATCTTCGCAAGCGCGCCCATGAAACCGCCTTCACTGCCAGCGATCAACTGCAACGAAAAGAACGTAATCATCAGACCACCGACTAGGAGTCCGGCACCATTAAAGGTGTCACTGACCGCAATCGCTTTAAGCCCCCCAAAAATTGCATAGGCGCCCCCAAGCGTCGCGATGAAGACCAAGAGCATCCAAATCATTGTCAGTTCGCTGACACCGAACTTTACATGCAGGCCCAACATGCCGTTGAGTCCGTTGGCTCCCAGAAACAACACAAACGGCAACAATATCATCATGTAAGCCACAATAAAAATTGCGGCGGTGACGGAACGAACTGAACGACCGTATCGCGTTTCCAGAAATTGCGGAATTGTCGCGATACCAGACTTCAGATAACGTGGAAGAAAGACCAACGCCAAGATGACAAGCGAGATTCCTGCGACGACTTCCCAGCACATGACTGATAAACCATCTTTAAAGGAATCTCCGTTTAATCCAACAAGCTGCTCCGTAGAAAGATTCGTCAGCAGCAGCGAACCGGCGATGAACACGCCCGTCAAACTGCGGCCCGCCAAGAAGTAGCCTTCGTCACTTTCAACATCACTGTTGCGAGTTATCCGCCACGTGAGGAACGCGACAAGCGATGTGAAACACACAAATGAAGCAATTGTTAAGAACAAGGTAACCGCCTTTGATGATGTATCAGAGTTGATGAAGGATGAATGTACCTGATTGACAGGCTACACGTATTGTCTTGGCTCACTGTCTATTTTTTGTAACCATGGGGATGGTCAGAGTGCCATCTCCATGCAGATTCAATAATTTGTGAAATCTCTGGGTGTTCGGGTATCCAACCAAGATCAGACCGCACTTTGTCACTCGCTGCGACCAGTGTCGCGACATCTCCCGGCCGCCGCCCGACAACTTCACTTGGAATAGAATGCCCCGTAATTTCCCTTGCTGCATTAAGCACCTGCTGAACGCTGAAACCAAGCCCATTCCCCAGATTATAAACTTGTGATGTGTAGTCAATCGCGTGCAGAGCCAACCTGTGTGCCTGAGCAAGGTCGGCCACGTGAATGTAGTCGCGGACACAGGTCCCATCGGGAGTTTCGTAGTCGTCGCCAAAGACTTTGATATCCTCGCGCTGTCCCAGTGCGACTTGAAGCACTAAGGGAATCAAATGCGTTTCCGGGTCGTGGTCTTCACCCCGCGATTGTGTCGCACCTGCGGCATTAAAATATCGCAGTGCAGCGAACCGCAGTTTGCCAGTACGGTCGAGCCAGTGAAGCATCCGCTCGAGAATATACTTGGACTCGCCGTAGGGACTTCCCGGTACGATGCGTTCTTGTTCGTCGATCGGAATCGTCTCAGGCTCGTCAAACAGATTGGCCGTTGATGACAGGATGAATTTTTGAATGCCGTGCTCCACAACACTCTCAAGCAAGTTCAGTCCATTGCGAACGTTGTCACCCAAGTAGAGAAACGGAAATTGCATGGACTCGCCTACCAACGACTTCGCAGCGAAGTGCATTACCGCGTCAGGACGAAATCCAGTGATTGCGTTATCAATGCCATCACGGTTCGCCAAATCGCCAGCAATAAACTCTGCATCTACGTGGATCGCCCCGCGATGACCCTGCGAGAGATTGTCAAAGACAGCAACCTGGTGCCCGGCCTTGATCAGCTGTTCGACGGTTACGCTTCCGATGTAACCCGCCCCGCCTGTTACCAGCACCTTCATTGATCACACTCCATTTCAAGATAATGGGTATCTGACAAGTCTCGTAGTCGGACGGCAGCTTGCTCAGGAGTCAGGTCACGCTGCGGCTCTCCCAGCATCTCGTAGCCGACCATAAACTTCTTGATGTTCGCCGACCGTAGGAGTGGCGGGAAAAAATGAGCATGCAACTGCCAATGCGAAGTATCACCATCGACGAATGGCGCACCGTGCCATCCCATAGAATACGGGAACGATGTCTCAAACAAATTGTCATATCGAGTCAGCAAACGCTTCATTATAGATGCCAAGTCATTTCGCTCTGCATCGGTGACGTCAGGCAGTCTCTGGATATGCCTTCTCGGCACAAGCAGTGTTTCAAATGGCCACGTCGCCCAGTACGGCACAACCGCGACCCAATGGTCAGATTCCACCACGACGCGTTGCCCGCAGCCAATTTCTTGGCTTATGTAGTCAACCAACATGACGTTGTTTGTTTTCCGCATGTATTTCAACTGCTGTTCGTCTTCAGAAGTGGGTATGTCGGGCATCTGATTGCTCGCCCAGATCTGCCCATGCGGATGAGGGTTCGAGCAACCCATCACCGCTCCCTTGTTCTCAAAGACTTGGACCCACTTATATTTCTGACCGAGTTGTTCCGTTTGCTCAACCCAAAGATCCACGACGCAGCGAATTGCATTCATTGACATCTGTGGCAACGTTAGATCGTGGCGTGGTGAAAAACAAATGACGCGACAGGTTCCTTGAACTGCCTCTCTACGAAACAGACTCGATAGTCCCGCGTCCGGCGACGATTTCGCTTCAGCATCTGATGGACAATCAGTCTCTTCTAAGATCGCTGGGTAGTCGTTATTGAAGACGAATGTGTCTGTATAAAATGGATTTTTTTGACCGCCTGCTCGAGTGTT
>PKCL01000139.1 GCA_002862165.1 Planctomycetaceae bacterium | reverse complement strand
CAACGAGCAGTACGAGCAGACAGATCTTTTTCAATTATCCCGGAAATTCCATGCAGCCTTTGATTGGGTTTGGGAACATACTTGTTACTGTGCAATTGATCCTTCCAAACGTCCCCAATACGTTTCGGCAATTGCTTCCGCTCTGAAGCCAGGCGGGATATTCCTCGGAATCTTTTATTTAAACCCTGAGATCGACGCGACAACACCAAACGATGGACCGCCTCACGGCACAAGTGTTGAAGATGTAAAGTCACTCTTTTTCGCAGACAGCGATTTTGTCCTCTTGGACTCAGAAAAGCCAAACGCATGTTATCCGGGAAGGGAAGGCCGCGAGCACGTACTACAATTCCAAAGGCTCTAATACCCTCTGGACGAGCTTTAAAACATGAATTCTGACAGAAACTCACCTCAATAACGCTGTCAATGGAGATCAACATATCCACAGCATCAGACCGGCTGCTACTATAAATATGTTGAGCCTTTGGGCTTAATAAACGAGTTTTCTGACTTAGTCAGATGGTCCGCTCGGCGGCAGTCAGTGCAGTGGTTGCGACTGCTGAGAGTCTCGTAGTAAAGGAGGTGATCCAGTGAAGCATGGTGACTGTACGGGTGAATGTTCGGGTGGGTTTTCCTACTGAACAATCCGCCTGGTTGATAGCTGGTTGCGCTTGTGTAATTCCAGCCTCTCAACGGCATTCATTTATAGAACTGCCGCTCCATTTTTGGGGCGGCAGTTTTTTTTCGTTGTATAGTCTAGGACATGAAACCACAGCCCTTGGCCACCAGTACAGCCCGCCGCAACGTCCGTCTTTTCATGGCGTTTCGTATTCTGTTCAACATACGGTTTTACTATCCCGTTTTTATGGTGATGTTTCTGAAATATGGAATCACCCTTGAACAATTTGGTTTATTGAACGCAGTGTGGGCAGTAGTGATCGTTCTTCTTGAGGTCCCATCTGGAGCACTCGCTGACATTCTCGGTAGAAAAGCACTTCTTGTTGCAGCGGCTATCATGATGACCGTTGAAATGCTTCTCCTTGCAGTCGTACCCATTGGTTCCTCGTGGGTATTCCCTGCTCTTCTCCTCAATCGTATTCTCAGCGGTGCAGCCGAAGCATTCGCATCCGGAGCCGACGAAGCACTTGCATTCGACTCACTGAAAGCCGTAGGGAAAGATGGCGACTGGCCCCGGGTACTCGAACGGCTCATGCAGGTTGGTGGACTGGCTACGATCGTTGCAATGGTTACTGGGTCGCTGGTGTATAGCCCCGACCTTATTCAGGCAGCAAGTGACTGGGCAGGTTACAAAACCTTAATAACCCTCGACGACACCTTCCGACTGCCTGTATGGCTCACCTTTTTCTCAGGATGCGGTGCAATCCTTGTGACTCTTTCGATGCGGGAGTTACCTCGTGAAGAATCCTTAAAGCACGTCACTCTCCTCGATCCTTTTAGGCAAACATTTCAGACTGGCCGATGGATTCTCACGAACCCTATGGTGCTTATTGTGATTGCCGCCGGTGTTCTTTTCGACCAGCCCATCCGACAGTTGCTTGTGGTTTCAAGCCAGCTCTATGCCCGGATCGACATACCAGTTTTGTACTTCGGCGTAATCAGCGCTGGCACTGCAGTCATAGGACTTCTTGCCGCTTCGCCTATGCGACGCCTTGCGACAAGTCAGTCACCCAAAGCTAATTTTCGGCTGATCTTTACGACTGTTACCATAGGTCTTTTCGGGACGGCACTGCTTATTCCATGGTGGGGTGTCGGTTTTTTCATGCTTCTTTCACTCTCCATGCGCCTGCTTATGTTTCTGCAGAGCCACTACCTGAATCAATTGGTTGACTCAAAGCACCGGGCAACAGTCTTGAGTTTCCGAGGCCTTGCTGTAAACGTCAGCTACGGCATTATGAGCATTGCATTTGCTCTCACCGTAACAGCGGTAGAGCAGGCAAATCCGACAACCACACAAGAGGCTGCCTTCGACTGGGTTGTTCGCCTACTTCCGTGGTATTTCCTCATCGCCACGCTGATTTTTATTGCGTGGGCGACCAAAAGGGCACGTAATGACAATCGGCTTCGTACGCCTGACGGATTTGCGAAACCTACTGATTCGTCCACCGACACTCATAAACCATCCCCTCCTTTGGCGTGATCACTGACCAGCCAATAAGTGAACCGAACGGATGGTCAATGGCAAATCGCGGATCCATCGGAACCGGTGGCGACGACTTGTCAGCAGGATATCGAACAAGCCTGTACGTTGAATATGGCATGTTCTCAGGAAATAGCAGCCAGGACGTCAGCAACTCAGTGCGTTTATTCACAAAGAACGGAAGATGCCCGGTCATCGTGACAGGAACTGTTGCAGTCGTCATCGCCTGAAGCGTAACTCGCTCACCAATTGGTACGGCTGAAAGATCATAGATGACTTCATGCTGCGCATGCATTGGGTCACGGTCCTGATCACCCTCAGCACGAACAACTCGCCTGAAATCACCCTGTGGTTGGTTTGATGGCTGTCGGATCTCAGTAACATTCATCGGAAAGATTCCCGTAAACACAACACGCCGATCACCTTCATAGTCTTCATTGAAGCGTACAATAATTCGGTCCCATGCTGTCACAATACCACGTGCAGATTCGTCAGCAGCATTCGGATCGAACTGACGGAGATCAAAGATCCTGCTCTGTGAAAGAATTTCGACACCTTTTAATTCCGGCACTGCGGGCCCTAAGAGGTCGCCTAGCGGCGCTACCTCCCAATCTTCAGCCGCGGTTCCTTCCACGAGATCGAGAATCTGCCGGATATCAGGGTCACCGAGGGCAATCGAGTCGATCATTGTAGTAAGTAGTTCGGTATGCTTGCGTAATCTGTAGATATACACAGGGCCACATACAAACAACAGAAATGCAATCGCGATAAAGACATAGCTTGGCCAATCCTTAAAGTCGAAGAGTGTTGACCAAACCTTTCGATAGCTAGACGTCCGCAGTTGGCGTGAATTTTGAGTTGCGATTGAAGGTCCTCGCTCAGAGGCAAAATCACTTCCTTCATCTTCTTTTTGTAACCGCTGTGTTTCTGGACACGGGTTCCACGGAATCAGACTATTATCTTCATCACCCCCAAGACCAATTTCACGACAGACTTTTTTCGTAACTTCAAACCCGTGACGAACCAACGCATTCACTTCATAATCTGAAAACCTGTCGAGATCCGTACGAATTGATTGTACTTCCGACTGAATCACTGGATGCTGGGCTGTTGGGTCTTCTTCTTGTGATATGACATCAGTGATCGGGAGAAACGAAAATCCTGCCTGCTGGCCAAAATTTTCGCGTTCAAGCTGCCAGACTCTATCCCAAAGAATGTCTGATGCTCGAATAGATTGACCAACAAAACCTAAAGACTGGTCCCCAAGAATCTGAAATGGCTTGCCGGCATCGCTCACAAGAACTCGATCAAAAGCGCCAACCTCAGCTGCTAGCCATGCAAATGCACGCGTACCGAGATTGTCATATACGCCACCATCAGTAAATGACTCGGTCGGAAACTGCCCTTCTCTAACACCCAGATCCGTCGCCGATATCTCAACCGGTGGAAAAAACCCTGGGAATGCAGATGATGCACCTACCACTCGTGGCAATGTCGCCATCTGACCTGGAATATGAAGGAATTCAAAATTACGTTCACTGTTTCGTTGCTGGATATAAAGGCCGTTTTTGTTGAACACTGACAACACACCATCACTTACATTCGTTGCAAGAATATGAAGCCGGGGCAGATCAGGAAGTTCGTATAAACAGGTATCTCCGTAGAGGAGATCTCGATAATAACGCTCAAGAACCGCATTTGGAGTGAGATAACTTATTTCACGGCGAGCAAGTTTTCCAAAAATTCGAAGACTGTAGATAAATGGCAAACGCCTGACGATGTGGTTCCGCACATCAAACTGCACAAAATTAATGATTTCAGAGGCTGCTGCAGCAAACTCCTCGTCATCTCCCGTGTACTTCTCCCAATTCAGCACGAGGTGTGCGGCTAGTATTGAGCCACCAGAGACCGAGGCGATATCACTAACCTCTTCTAGTTTGCCCGTATCTCTGAGATACCGAATCACTCCAAGATGGTAGAGCGTTGCACGAAAACCCCCACCTGACAAAGCCAGTCCAAGTTTTGGCATGGTGGTAATTTCTCCATCGAATGG
>PKCL01000416.1 GCA_002862165.1 Planctomycetaceae bacterium | reverse complement strand
TATAAAAGGTGAACCACTGCTAAACATATGTGAGACAAATCACATTTTTATTCGTATTGAACTATTCCATACAACTAAACTCAGCCAATTTTGCTGTTAATTTTTCTTGGCCAGCCGGCGTTAACACTAATTGATCCCCCGATTGATCAATCAAGGTTTGTCGTTTTAAGCGATTTAAAATGTACCGCCATTTTGTGAACGGTCCACTTGCTCTTGGTGGGAAAGTGCTTCGCTCTTGCAAGCCATCCTGAATCCATTGCAAAACAAGACATTCCAGTGTCTCACGATTACGTCGCCAATGTCCCCATTGAGTCACAATAAAACCATTTTGAGGAGAGAGAAACAAAATTAATAGAAAAACGACCCCAGCGGATGAGGCGATAGGGGCAGTCGGTGCTACATCCAATGATAGCGAAGCATAAAATCCAATGAATGCCGAAGCCGCTCCTATCAACGCAGATACAAACAACAGAGAGTGAAGACGTGTTGTCACCAAATAAGCCGCCGCCGGCGGGGCAATCATTAAAGCAACGATCAGAATAGATCCGGCAACATTGAACGCTGCAACTGTAGTCAAAGAAACAATCGACAACCAAAATAGCTGAAAAAGCTTCGGTTGCAATCCAAATCGACTTGCTAGCTCTGGATCAAATAAAGCCGCTTTCAACTCTTTGTAGCAGACAATGACAAACAGCAATTGCACGGTAAAAATCGATAGCATCACAATCCATGATTTAGGACCGAGGTCCCAACCACCGATCTTTAAGCGATCGAGTGATGCAATTGCTAAATTACCTTCAATAATACAATCTTGATGAAAATGTGTTTGTTTAAGAAAATTGCTGACAAACAGAACTCCTAGACTAAACATTCCGGCAAAAACAATTCCAAGACTTGCATCTGCATCAAGTAACTTTGTCCTTTGAAACGCCTCACTTAGCCAGATCATAACTAACCCGCTAGCCGCAGCCGCGATTAATAACCAAGGTGAGTTATAGTCACGCCAGATCCAAAACGCGAAAGCTAATCCTGGAAGCAGAGCATGATTGAGGCCCTCACTAACCATGGCCTGCCGATTCACGACCAACAAACTACCGCAAAGCGAACAAGAAATTGCGGTGACCACCGCAATTGCCAAGGTCCAAAGTTCAAGTGACAAGGCTGCGCCTCCGTGATAACACGCCTCGTCCAGGCGCGAAAAGGACAGAAACCAGTACCCCCAACACTAGAAAAACCACGATCACAGGCCCAGTGGGCATGCCTTTTTTCACAGCACTTAAAAAGGCACCACTTGCAGCACAAACAGCGCCGATGAGTGCAGCCAAAAAGATCATCTTACCTAGTGAGTTTGTCCATTGCCGCGCTGCACTTGCGGGAGCAATCAACAGAGCAACCATGAGCACGACACCGGCTATTTGTAGACCAATAACAATGCCGATGACGAGCAAAGAAATTAACAGTAATTCCCAAAGTTTTATCGACAATCCCAACCCAGCAGCATACCCCGGATCAAAGGTCAACAACTTTAAACGAGACCAGCAAATGACTAAGCACGTTAATGAAACAACTGACAATATTCCAATCATCCAGAGGTCGGGAAGTGTTGTCGCTGCAGCCATGCCAAAAAGATAATTTTCGAGTCCTGCCTGCCCTGGAATAGGGTTGGACGAACGCTGAATCCACCGTAAGAGAGTGAGCCCAGACCCAAAGAAAATCGCTAACATGACACCCAGACTAGCGTCTGCCTTGATTTTTGTTGTTTTCGTAATCCACTGGGTCAGTATCATTGCCACAATCGACGCTGTCATAGCGCCTGGAATCAAAAGCCATAATGATTTGTTTCCATTCCCTGTAAATGCAAACCATAGCCAGAAAAAACCAACGATTCCCAATAGTGATGAATGAGAAATCACATCGCCAACGAGACTCTGTCGACGCAAGTAAGCAAAACAACCTAAAGCTCCACTAGTAGCTCCAGTTACTGCGCTGCTGAATACGACGATTTGAACAGTGTAGTCACCCAGCAATTCAAACATCGATTACATCCTTGGACACATCACCAATTTGCATGTCGTTCACACCATAAGTCGCTTGGATGTTCTCTGATGTGTAGGTTGATTGAGTTGGGCCACTCGCTACTAGTTGTTTGTTTAACAGAATAATGTGATCAAAATAACTATTCACTGTCGTCAGATCATGATGTACAAGCGAGACCGTTTTGCCCTTATCGCGTAGACCGTACAAAATATCCATAATTATTTTTTCAGTTGTTGCATCGACTCCGGAAAAGGGTTCATCGAGCAGATAAATTGATGGCTGCTGTACAAATGCCCTCGCTAAAAAAACTCGCTGCTGCTGCCCACCGGAAAGTTGACCGATCTGCCGATCCGCAAACTCTTGCATCTGAACCTCTATCAATGCTGCACGAGCATCTGCTCGCTCCTTTTCACCAGGACGCTGAAACCACTTCAATCGTCCATACGTCCCCATTAAGACAAGGTCGAGCACTGTGATAGGAAAATCCCAATCGACACAATTGCGTTGCGGCACATATCCAATTTCTGATGCAAGACATTGGTCTTGCTTTCCCTCTTGTTCCGTCGCTCCCGTCACCTCGATTTCACCAGAGAGCGTTGGAACCATCCCAAGAATAGCTTTCAACAACGTGCTTTTGCCGGCACCATTCGGGCCAATAATCCCACTAATTTGACCCGCAGGTATTTGCGTTGAAACATTCCATAATGCCAAATGAACCCCATAGGAAACCGTCAGTCCATGCGTCTTGATTGCAGTTTCCATACGAGACAAACCGATCCACTTATTGTTTGAGTGATTTTGAAATCAATTCAACGTTGGACATAAATGCACCCAAAAAGGTATCGGTCGGTGCCGCTACACCCAAGTCATCTGAGTAGAGCGGCTGACCTGCGATCTCTACTTGCCAATCCTGTGCTGCACAAGCTTCCTGTAATGCTGCTGTCACCTTTGGGTTTGTAATATTTTCAAGAAAAATTACAGGCACTT
This sequence comes from Planctomycetaceae bacterium, assembly GCA_002862165.1. Lineage (GTDB taxonomy): Bacteria > Planctomycetota > Planctomycetia > Pirellulales > UBA1268 > UBA1268. The sequence goes on along the minus strand of PKCL01000416.1, from coordinate 1,200 downwards.
TCCGATCACAAACTGTTTTGGCTACTTCACGAATTGTTTTCACATCCGCTTCTGCATCATTACCAATTCCTAATACAGCAATGGAATCAAAACCATAGACTTTTGCAAAGTAATTGAATGCATCGTGAGCACTGACCAGAACTCGCCGTTCCTGGGAAATAGGTGCAAACTCTTTGACTGCCTTTTGATGCACTGTCAGGATTTCATCGACATACCCTTGACCATTCTTTTTGTAGCTTTCTGTATTATTCGGATTCACTTCACAAACTCTTGTAATTAAACCTTCAACACATTTCGACCAACCAGGAAGATGATTCCAAATATGGGGGTCAAACGGTGCCTCGGGATTAATCTGCCCATCCTCAACCCAATCTAATCTTGCATCGGCAGGAAATGCCGTGGCCATCGCCCATGATTTATCACCGAATTCGGTCTCTAATAAATTGTGTAATCGAGCCTCAAGATGAAATCCATTAAAAAATACAGCATCGGCATTCGCTATTGCTTGAATATCCTTCGTACTGGCGTTGTACGAGTGCGGATCAATTCCAGGGCCGCAGAGTGTCTTGATGTTGACATTTGTACCAGCAGAAATTTTATGAAGCGCATCAGCAATGTGACCCGTTGTCGCCACCCAACTTTCGGTTCTTGTCGCCGTTGTCGTATTGGCTCCCGTGGACTCAGAGGTCTGCTGTTGGCAACCAAAGAAAACACTCACAAAAAGCATGCCGATGAGGAAATATTGGTATTTCAAAGCCGATGTGCCTGACATTGAGTAAAGATCCTTTTATTTCAGAGTTATTGATTGAAAACGCAACACACGATTACGGATAGCCTCGTTGACTCAGCCAAGTTCCCCGTGAGAGCACTTGCTTGCTTCGAAAATTTGCATCGATCTGTTTTTACGGTGATTCCTCTTCACAGACACGAACACCTCTAATGAGACTAAGTCTCAACAAGTATCTCAGGATATGCGTAAAAAAAAAGGCTTAATTGAAAAATAAAGTTTTTATCCCCTAGGCTGTCGACTCGGTTTTGCACGACCACCTAGATAACAAGGAGAGGCTTTACGACAGAGTTTTCTTGGGCAGGCAGGCCGTTTTATAGAACCAGTTGTGAAGCCACTTGGTTGGGACTGGCGCATTGGCTGTGCTGCAGTTGCAAGTTTCCCGGCTCGAGAAGTCGTCCTCGGAGTACTTG
>PKCL01000375.1 GCA_002862165.1 Planctomycetaceae bacterium | reverse complement strand
AAAATCACCGACTATAAAAACAGGTGCGTCATTATCTGAAAGAGAACGTATCTGCTGAAGAAGTTTTGAGAGGTCTTTACCGCGCGCTTCTTTCGCGGCAGCTATGGCCTCAGCCTCGGTCTTGATAAAAGGGGTATCCCAATGTTTATGCCAATTTCGGCGAATGTTCAGAAGCTGGTACGGCTGATACGGATTTGATGGGAGATGCACGTTGAAGATATAGGCTTGCTGACCCGAAGACAGCTTTACTTTGATGCCATCTCGAAAGTGTTCAATAATCTCATGCCGAGTGATGATGCTGGTGCTCTGCTTTCCGTCATGATTCCAGCCCAGCAACTGCGCGAGCTTCTCGCCATTGTCGCCTTTCGGTGAACGCATTTCCTGCAAGCCAACAATATCTGCCTTTGCCTGCTGAATAGCTTTCGCTGTTTGGGATAAGGGCTGCCCACGCATCTCACCACCGCGATATACATTGTAAGACATGACCCTTACGAAGGACTCTTCGGTTTGTGCATGCAGGGGCGTCACGAAAGCTAACCCAACTGCGAACAGTAGCATTCCTCGCCAGTTCTCCACCATCACTTCCGCGGATTCGTAGGGGTAAGGTGTGTGACTTGCACATTACGAATCCAGACCTCATGACCATGGTATTGGAAGCCTATGTGTCCAGTTTGCGGCAGGTCGTTCAGTGCAGTCTTGAATTTGTTTTTCGTTCCATCCGGGTTTTGCTTCGGCGTTGTCCAGTCGTCGATGGATAGATCAAGGACATCTTGTCCGTTGAGCGCTGCATGAATGTGCGGCCCTTCGCAGCGTACTCTCAGGCTATTCCACTCACCGTCAGGCTTGCCAGCATCAACAGATGGCTCCTTGGCGTCGTAGAGCGAGCCAACGACATGCTTTTCAGAGTACAGCCCGGGCGAGGCGATCTGAACCTCAAAGCCGCCCTGTATGGGGTTTTTTGGATCGGTACGAAAGAACAGACCGCTATTACATTCCGGAGAGGTCTTGTACTCAATCGATACTTCAAAATTATCGAAGACATCTTTTGACCAGATAATACCCCCAGGATTTTCAGAGGGGCTTAACACACCATCAGTGATCACCCATTGGTCATTTAATTGCATGCCGTCAGCCAGAAGATCGGTCGACTCGGCAGCGATCGTGTGATTCAAGCCCAGTGACATTCCCCAACCAAGAGCCAAGAGCCAGAAAAATTGAGTTTTCATCACGCTTCCTTTTTTTGAGAATGTCATCATTCAGCTAAATTTTATGATATCAGTATTGCGTTGTTCGTGTGCTGACAAATTCGGCAGAAAGCCTCTTATGCAACTATCGAATTCTTCTCAGGTAAACTGTCTTGTAACGAGACCACCGTGTCTTAGGATAATTTGATTGAATCTGTAAATGCTTAAGACAAAAGATGCGAGCTTCTGGAAAACCTGAAAGCAGAAAGATGCCTGTTTATGAACCATTCAATAATTTATTTTTGTAGTCTGCGAGTTTTGTTTTTTGGTGTGGCCGCGGGCTGTGTGGTTCCCGGTGTCGCGCAAGCAGAAAATGAACGTCCTAATGTTGTTGTTATCATGAGTGATGACCAAGGCGGAGGTGATTACGGATTTCAAGGAAATACGCTTATTGAAACCCCTTCGCTCGACACCATGTTTGAAAATGGTGGCTGTCTGACGAACTTTTATGTCAGCCCCGTCTGTGCTCCGACCCGAGCGAGTCTCATGACCGGGCGATACAACTATCGGACGCGGTGTGTTGATACCTACATCGGACGAGCAATGATGGACTCCGATGAAAAGACGCTTGCGGAATACTTGTCTGACGCAGGATACCGGACGGGAATCTATGGCAAGTGGCATCTTGGTGACAACTATCCACTACGAGCCAATGATCAAGGGTTTCAGGACAGCCTCGTTCATCGGGGTGGAGGGATTGGTCAGCCTTCTGATCCAATCGGTGCCGAGGGAAAATACACAGATCCGACGTTGATTAAAAACGGAATCGAAACACCAATGAAGGGATACTGCACTGACATTTACTTTAATGCAGCTATGCAATTCATTGATGAAAGCGTGAATGCCAAGAGAAATTTCTTTACCTACATTGCGACAAATGCTCCTCATGGACCATTTCATGATGTCCCGACTGACCTGTATGAGAAGTATCAGAACGTTGATTTTTCACCAATCTTAATAAACAAAATCAATAAGGACAGGTTGGCGAAAGAGAACGATAAGCTGGCACGAATTGCAGCAATGATCACGAACATTGATGTCAATGTAGGACGTCTTTTTAAGCACCTTCAAGCCCTTGGAGTGCTCGAGAATACCATTGTCATATACCTCAATGATAACGGCCCTAATTCGTTACGGTTCGTGGGTGATATGCGGGGCATGAAAACTCACGTTGATGATGGTGGCATTCGGTCACCATTACTTTTTCACTGGCCGGCCAAGGTGAAATCAGGACATCGATCAAGTGAGATGTGCGCGCATATCGATGTACTCCCGACACTTCTCGACGCATGCTCGGTCGATGGTTTAAAAACCCACTCCGTTGACGGCCGGAGTTTTCTTCCATTGCTTGTGAACGATCAAGCAGATTGGCCAGTTCGCTCACTGGTGTTCCAGACACATCGTGGAGATGAACCACAGTTGTATCATCATTTTGCGATTCATAACGGGCCTTGGAAGCTCGTTCACCCGAGTGGGTTTGGGCAAGAGAAATTTGAGGGAGAGGCCACATTAGAACTCTATAACCTTCGCGAAGACCCACGGCAGCAAAACAACATTGCAGCTGAGGAGCCGGATGTTTTTGCGAGGTTGAAGGCCGACTACGAATCATGGTTTCAAGATGTCAGCTCAACACGCCCCGACAACTATGCTCCGCCGCGGATTATTATCGGTACTGACTTTGAGCCGAAAACGGTGCTCACCCGACAAGATTGGCGGCACACTCAAGGTAAACCATGGGCTCAAGAATCAAATGGTTCCTGGTTACTGGAAGCGGAGAAACCCAGTTCCTATGAAATTGAAATTATTTTTCATCACGCCCCGACAAAGGGTCTGGCCACAATCGCGGTAGGAAATCTTACACGAACTATTGAAATTATTTCCGGTCAAAAAAGAGGCTACGTGCAGCGATTCGATATTCCACAAGGTCAGACAAGTCTTTCGGTGACTGCAGACTTCGATGGACATAAGCAGGGTCCCCATCAGGTTATTCTTCAGGTTCTTTAAAAAGAATAAAATGAGGAATCAAGATGATGATCTATATCATTTCCTACTGTGGCGAGTTCTGCGAGAGTGAGCCCGTGCGCAGCATAGCTACATGTTTTGCATCCTAGCTGGTGCCATGGGGCTCGAAGGCTCTTGGTGGTCTAATTCAGAAGTGAAGATCGAACTGCCCCATGTCGACCAGCGCGGCTGGACGAGAATGTGATTCACAAACGCATACTCGCTTTCAGTGATTTGTGTCTTGAGCCACTAACCGAACCTCTAGGTGCTCAGCAATGTTACCTCTCAAAGAAGTGGAAAAACCAGCAAGAAATCGCATGAAAAATGTTTTTTGTTACGTTTCTCCCCAAAGAACGGTTTCTTTGGTTGTGAGAAGTTTGAAAGATGTCGAAACGGAAAATGTGTAACGTATGATTTGTTTCAATGATGCCGAAACAGATGCCCAAACGCCGCCGGATGGATACGGTCAAGTGTTAGTCGATCCACCGGAGAATTTTCCATCGTGGGCCGCGTACATGGAGTTCATTTCAAAACAGGCTTTTAACGAAGCTAAAAGAATGCAGGAAATTGATGAGAAATAGTGAACATCCAGAAAATCCAATTGTCGTCATCCACGGCTCGCTACAGGATACGCTCGAACGATATCGCGAGGAGGCAAGGGAGAGTAATCACCGGTCTCCGGATTCGCCAATCATTTGTATCGAAGGTTCACTTCAGGCGACGCTCGATAGGTACAGTTCGGGCAATGAAATGCAGAACCGCACTTAGTCACACAGTATAAAACACTTCAATGGAAACCACCGATGGTCAGCCCGGCAGAGCGGGCGTGAGTGCATGTACGATATTGACTTAATCTGAGAGCTACCTCGCTGTAAACGGTGAACATCTGACTTGCCTCAATCGTCTGTCTTGCTTCAATACATTCACCACGAATGGCTTTTGTGGTATCAGGGACAGGATTAGAAAATTCGTGAACTTTACAATCGGCTGGATGTCCGGGCGTCAAAGATG
>PKCL01000374.1 GCA_002862165.1 Planctomycetaceae bacterium | reverse complement strand
TTAGGACACCAGTTCTTTGATTTCGCGGTATCGTCCCCAAAAGTACCACCGCTCCCATAGCGTTGCTTTGCGAAGATTTGGATCATGAGGATGAATGGTGTGTTGCTTGCCGGTACGAGTTATCAGGCGCAGGTTGCCATCTTCAAGTACCTGTTGCACCATCCAAAACTTGTCCACGGTATAAGAATAGGTTTCTCCGCGAGATGCTGCGTCAACTTCCCGAGCTCGAGGGCCGGGAGAAGCACTGTGCTTCTGTTTACTGTAAACAACAAGATCAAGAGGTTCCCATTTCATGAAATATGCCCAAACATTGTCCTTATAAAGACAACTATGCAAAGTTTTCTTTGTCTTTAAACTGTATCCTGTCAGTATACCTCTATTACGCTCACGAAATAGCCATTTGGAATGCTCCTGTGAATCTCACATCTTTAGCGCACCTCCTTGGCGAACTGATTGGAGGTCTGGGTGTTTTTCTGTTAGGCATGAAATATATGTCTGAGGGCATGCAGGCTGTCGCTGGGAGTAGCTTACGTCGGCTTATTGGTACAGTGACTGGTAATCGTATTTTTGCGATTATCGTTGGGGTTATCGTCACGTGTATTGTTCAATCAAGTTCGATTACCACGGTTATGGTCGTTGGCTTTGTAAACAGTGGAGTGATGAGCCTTGCCCAATCAGTGGGTGTCATTATGGGCGCAAATATTGGCACCACAATTACTGGATGGATACTCGTTCTTAAAATTGGGAAATATGGTCTGCCGCTTCTTGGTTTCTCGGCGTTCGTATATCTATTCTCAAGAAATGAACGCTGGCGATACTATGCGATGGGTCTGATGGGCACGGGCATGGTATTTTTTGGTTTGGAACTGATGAAAGATGCGTGCGGCATCATCAAGGAAACTCCTGATTTTGCTACCTGGTTTCAAGCCTTTCAAGCCGACAGCTATTTGGGTGTCTTGAAGTGTTGCATGGTCGGTTGTGTTCTGACGACCATGGTGCAGTCTTCTTCTGCGACCCTCGGGATTACAATTTCTTTGGCTTATCAAGGAGTTATCTCATACGAAACTGCTGCGGCACTTGTCATCGGTGAGAACGTCGGCACAACGATTACGGCTCTTTTAGCATCGATAGGGGCCACAACAAATGCCCGGCGAGCTGCCTACTTCCATGTTCTTTTCAATCTTACTGGAGTGTTTTGGATAACACTTGTTTTCCATTGGTACATCCAACTTGTACAGTGGATTATTCATGTAGATGTTCTGAAAATAGTGATGGTCGATGGTATTGCCACTTTTCCAAACACAACGCCGGCTATTGCTGCGACCCACAGTATTTTCAATGTGGTGAATGTTTTGCTGTTTATCCCATTTGTGGGCATGCTTGTGCGTACTCTTGAGCGGATAGTTCCTGTAAAAGAAGTGAAAGAGAAGCCGCGACTCACCGAGTTAGACATTCGAATGTTAGATAATCCAGTGTTAGCAATAGAGCAGTCACTCAAAGAGATAGAGCGAATGGGAGACAGTTGCACAGAGATGCTTCATATCTTGACTGAGTTGAGAGGAAAAAAGAAATCAGACACTCAGCTCAGGAATCAATTAAGGGGCTACGAAGTATCCCTTGATGCGATTCAGGAAGAACTCACAGCATTTATGACGAATCTCTTTACAAATGCTTTACCTCATGATGTAGCAGATGAAATACGCATTCAGTTGCGTATCGCTTATGAATATGAATCGGTCAGTGACTACATAGAAAATCTCGAAAGACTTGACAACAAACTGCGGGACTATGACGCTTCCCTTCCATCGTATTTTTGTGAGGGTACCGAAGAACTGAGTTCTCGTGCCCTGTCATTTTTGATAAAAATGAATGCAGCGATTCGTACCAAGGATCAAAACATCTTTGAAGAGTTTGTTTCTGTGCGAGCAGGTGTCCGGTCTCAAATAAAAGGACTTCGCCAGAAACAGCTAGAAGAGCTTACAAGCACCGGTATGAGCCCTTCAGTAAATTCTGTGATGTTGTCAGTCCTTGACAGCTACTCGCACTTATTTAGTCATTTCGAAAATATAGTTGAGGCGTTATCGGGATAAGCATGACATGTGTTAATGAATCAGATTAAGTTTTTGCCACAGGACCTTATTCAACTCATTTGAAAAGCACCTCTCATGGAGAAGCAATAGTCTGTAAGTCAAAGCGGTCGAGGTTCATCACTTTGACCCAAGCTTCAATAAAATCATCGAGAAACTGTTGCTGCCCATCTTCACTGGCATAGACTTCGCAGATTGCACGTAATTGTGCGTTTGAACCGAATATCAAATCGGCTCGTGTTGCTGTCCACTCAACGGTGTCAGTCACACAATTGCGTCCTTCGAAAATATTTTCACATTCGGACGTTTTCTGCCATGTAATATCCGGGCACAGCAAGGTGATAAAAAAATCATTGGACAGACTTTCACGGTGCTTTGTGAAAACACCTAGATTTTCTTGACCATCAACTTCACTATTCGCTCCAAGCACTCGAAGGCCCCCGATAAGAACTGTCATGTCTCTTGCCGTAAGCGTCAGAAGATCGGCTCTTTCAAGTAATAGTTCTTCAACAGGTCGATCAACTTGTTTAGCCGTGTGATTCCGAAATCCATCAGTTTTCGGTTCGAGTACTCGAAACGACTCAATATCGGTCATTTCGATGGTGGTATCAGTCCTGCCGGGATAGAACCTAACAGTAAGCTCATGTCCTGCTCGGTGAGCAGCCTCTTCGACTGCTGCGGAGCCACCAAGAACAATAAGGTCTGCAAGTGATACCTGTTTATTTCCTGACGCAGTAGTACAGAAGTTTTTTTGGATTCTCTCGAGAGTGGCAACAACTCTTGCTACACGAACTGGATTGTTTACTTCCCAGTCTTTCTGTGGTGCAAGTCGAATACGTGCACCGTTTGCACCGCCTCGCTTATCACTTCCACGAAAAGTTGATGCGGATGCCCAAGCGGTATAGACAAGATCAGCAACACTAGTATTTGTATCGAGAATCTGTTGCTTGAGTGAAGAGATGTCATGAGCATCAATTGGTTCATATGCCATTTTTGGGGTAGGGTCTTGCCAGAGTTGGGCTTCGGGAACCTCTGGTCCAAGGAGCCGTGTTACGGGCCCCATGTCCCGGTGAGTCAGTTTGTACCAGGCTTTTGCAAATGCATCAGCAAATGCAGTTGGATTTTCAAGGAAGCGGCGAGAAATTAATTCGTACTCCGGATCAACTCGGAGAGCGAGATCTGTTGTAAACATCATGGGTGCATGAGAACACTTGGGATCATGTGCATCAGGCACTGTGTTCTGTGCCGACGTTTCCTTGGGTGTCCACTGCCAGGCACCTGCAGGGCTTTTAGTTAATTCCCATTCGTATTGAAACAGGTTTTGCAAATATTCATGTGACCAACGGGCTGGTGTTGAGGTCCATGCACCTTCAAGCCCACTTGAAATTGTATCGCTGGCATTGCCGGAACCGTAGCTGTTTTTCCATCCAAGTCCCTGCTCTTCAATTGACGCACCTTCTGGGGGAGGTCCGAGATGATCTGCGGATGCCGCGCCGTGTGACTTTCCAAAAGTATGACCGCCTGCGATGAGCGCGACCGTTTCTTCGTCATTCATTGCCATGCGATAGAAGGTCTCTCGAATGTCGATTGCTGCTGCAAGCGGGTCTGGTTTTCCATTTGGACCTTCTGGGTTCACATAGATAAGGCCCATCTGTACTGCGGCAAGAGGATTCTCAAGCTGCCGTTTACCGCTATAGCGGCGATCTCCGAGCCATTCACTTTCAGGCCCCCAGTAGATATCCTCTGGTGGCTCCCAAGCATCTTCACGACCACCAGCAAAACCAAAGGTTTTAAATCCCATCGACTCAAGGGCAACATTTGCAGCAAGGATCATGAGGTCGGCCCATGATATTTTCTTCCCGTATTGCTGTTTGATAGGCCACAGCAGGCGACGAGCCTTATCAAGGTTTGTGTTATCCGGCCAGCTATTCAGAGGTGCAAACCGTTGCGTGCCGGCGCCAGCGCCGCCACGTCCATCGTATGTTCTGTATGTTCCAGCGCTGTGCCAGGCCATACGGATAAACAGCGGTCCATAATGACCATAATCAGCAGGCCACCATGCCTGTGAAGTTGTCATGACTTTTGATAGATCAGTCTTTAATGCATGAAAATCAAGTGTGTTAAAAGCTACTGCGTAATCAAATGTTTTGCCGAGTGGTCCAGGCATAC
>PKCL01000173.1 GCA_002862165.1 Planctomycetaceae bacterium | reverse complement strand
TCGAAGGAGCACTATCCGAGGCAAATAATTGACTTGATTGTGAGAGGCATATGACGCCAGTAAAAATTCCTATCCGCAATATCGCAGCCATTAATGTGTGCATCGTTTCCCCTGAAGACGTCGAGTATGTAGAGGTTTTCCGTCGGGTCCGTATGTACGCCCTTTCTTCGGGTCCGTATGTACGCACTTTTTATTCAGCGAAAGAGTACCATGCAGGCCCATTTTCGTCATTGGGTGCCCGATGTTTTCGGGCGAGAAGGGCAGTCAGGTAGGCACTTTTTTACAATACGAGGAAAATATGCAGTAACGTGCCTGTTCGAAGTCAACATTCGATACGACTTCAGGCATACGGAAGCTCTTCTCCGTGCTCTCCCTAGAACCTCGAGCTCGGTCCTTGAGATTTGAACCTGCATGCCGGCCAGAAGAGAGTGCTCAAGCAGTGTTCTGGGTATCGTTCGGTAGTGCGAGTTTCTAAGGCATAAGGAAACCAGTCACGTTTATGAGTCTGACTTCATATGCACGTCAACTTGGGGGAAGGCAATCTCAATATTTTCTTCAGCAAAGCGTTCAGCTATTGCATTATGGAGTTCATTGACGGTAGCAAAACGATTATCGAGCGTTGCGAGATAAAAGCGGACAGCAAAGTTGAGCGTCGAATCTCCGAACTCGTCGAAGGTCACTATGGGTCCCGGTTCTTTTAGGATGTGTGGCGTATTGCGACAAATTTCTCTGAGGATTTCACCCACGCGTCTGGTGTCTGTTCCATACGCAACACCGACCCTGACGAGTGAACGGTTTACAGAATCTGATAGGGTCCAGTTAATGACACGGCCTGTAATGAGATCTTTATTTGGGATTACATATTCCTGGCGTTCATACGTTAAGACTGTCGTGGCTCGCATTCGAATTCGTGATACAACACCCGTGACTGAATCAATCGTGACGACATCTCCCACGCGGATAGGCTGTTCAAAGAGAACGATCAGTCCGCACACGAAATTTGCGACAACCTCTTGGAGTCCAAAACCAAGGCCGACACTTAGGCCTGCAGCAAGCCATTGCACGCTGCTCCAGCGAAGCCCAAGTGCTCCAGCAACAACGATCACTCCACAAAAAGCAAAAACGTAGCTGATGAGTGTGTTGAGGGCATACCGTGCTGCATTATCGAGAGGCAGTCGCTGCAGAATAAGTGCCTCAAGGAGCCCGGGTGTATTACGGACAAGCACAAAAGTAATGAGTAAGGTCGGTAACGCTACAAGAACGTTACCGAGTGAAACCGAGCTCAAGACTTTCCCATCCGGCGCTAGTTCCTGCCAAAGAACAATCGATTCGAGAAATGAAAGAGCAGGCAAGACGGGGCTCCAGATCCAGAGAAGTCCCGAGAAGAGCACGATAAGAACTGATGCATTGATAAGCCGGTGTGTCTGCTCGTCAATTGCAGACAGCTTCATCTGGTTGACATCAAGAAGATCGGTTGCAGCGCCTGAGGCTTCTGCCTGTTCCTTTATTGCCATTTTCTCTTTAAGTTGCCGCAATGCGATGCGTCTTTTTGATACAAGAAGCCATCGTTCGGCGATACCTTGTAGCACTGCTGTAGCGACGACAAGCCAGATCGTTTGATACAGCGATATTGTTAATTGTCCAGCAGCGTACGCGTAGCCAGACAGGCTTAGGCCTGCAAGAATAATTGGAATTACGATGAGGAACGGCCGCCAAATCCACTCAAACCTCGCAATGAGGCTGTCGGGTTGGGTTGCTCGCAGCCCTGCAACAACACCAGACTTTTTATCCAGAAGTCTCCAGAGGGTTCCCGCGATGAAAAGCATTAGGATCGCAAAAATAATGCGGGCGAGTGCAGAGATTTCTCGATGCACGTATCGTTCGAGTAGAAGAAAAGTTGCTAGGAAAACAAGTGTCAGACCAACCCAGCCAATGCGTCGTACAGCCTGTCCAAGTGGTTTAATGACAAGTTCAGGCCAACCAAAGTGGGCAGTTGCAACGCCGTGTGGCCGGATAAGTTGTCGGAGTATTTCAAGGGGCAAGAAAACAAGGCCTGTAACCCAAAGCCCATTCGCGATAGACGCCTCAGTCGACTCTGGCTCCGCGTATCGTCCAAGAAACCAGGACACCGCGGAGAGTGCGAGCCACACCGGAAGAGAAGCGCATACTGTGAAACAGACTGCTTGTATCGTTGGCCATAAACGCATTGCGTTTGAGCCATTGACCGAACTGCTAATGGCAGTGATGCGTCGAATGAAGACTCGGTAACAGAGAGCCATTGCAACCGTGGCTAATAAAAACGATATAGCGAGAAAAGGTTTGGCAGTTACGTTACTCCAGAATGATTTTATGATTGAGCCAACAGGCTGTGATTCAAACCGTTTTGCGACTGTGTAAAGACGACTTATATCTGATAGACGAATCGGCTTGTCGCTACGAACCCAAAGAAGATTGGTGTCTATAAGGTGCTGGTACTCGTCGATGATGTGTGATACTTGATCAAGGGTTACACCGAGAGGAATAAGGATGTCGATAAGACAGCGGTCAATGTCGATACTCATGGTGCTCAGGATTTTTTTCCTGGCTTTGAGTGCATCTTCTTTTTTCTGATTATTATTCAAGGATAATTGTTGTTCGACTTTATCGAGTTCGGTGTCGATGTCACCGAGGATATCTTGTGCATTATCGACCGCCGAACCTTGCGAATAGGACTGGTAGAGAAGAGCTCGTTCCCGGTTGAGCATGACATGCTTCCTGCGCAGCAGATAGCCTGCTGTGCGACTCAGACCAGAGCCCGTTGCACGATCGGAGTCAACGAGTGACATCGTCTCCTGCATGTCTTCTCGTAGACGCTTTGTCTTTTCTTTAAGGGCAAGCAGTTGCGTGCTCAAAGTCTCTGCGTCTGAGACTGTCAGAGGCCATTGGTCAAGCAGTTTGGAAAAATGGTCAAAATCGTATGAGTCATTAAAGTCTTTTTCTTGTGCACTAGCACGATAGGTAGCAATCCTTGAATTGATCTCATCGGTATGTCGTCGTGTAACCCATGCTGTGACTTCTGTAATTGTTCTTGAGATTGCCGCTGCACGTTTGTCTAAAGTTGTTTTCTCGAGGGGTAAGACGGATGCCTCAGCATCATATGTAGTGATTTTTTGTTGAGCTAATTCGAGAATGGTCTCGAGTTTGGCTCTGTTGGCAACAGTGGCTTGTTTGAGTGCTGATGTAAGAACAGGGTTTCCCCCTTTTGTCTCTATCGGGGTGGAAATCGTGGCCAATTCTTCTTCTGTCTGGGAAATCTGTACTGGCAGTTCTTTAGTTTCTGTGCGACGTTCGTTAAGCTGCTGCTGAATTTTATTCGCTTCTGCGGTTGTCGATAAAAGTTGTTTATTGAGAGTTCGCAGAAGTTCTTCAATTTGTGCACCATCACTTTCAGCCGTCACACCGTTGAGCGGTATATTTATCTCTTGATCTTCAAGACGTTCAGCCACTTTCTTTCTTTGCTCGGAGGACGTAGCTGCCTGAGCCAGTGTTTTTATGAGCTGTTGATCTTGTACCTGGCTTTCGATGTCTTTCAGTGTGTTGGTTAGCACTTCCTGGCATCGGGTCCGTAATTCCTCTGGGAGAGAATTATCTGTTCGAACTGCCTCAATGGCGTCACGAATTCTTTCAGCATCGCTCGTGGATGCACTTGCTGAATCTTCTGTAGTTGAAGTTGCAGCCTGCGCATCGTTACGCGTTTCTTGTTGTGGCGTTTCTTGTTGTGGCTGAGCAGATTCTTGAGCCTTGCCTGCGCTTTTTGGTTCTGTGTCGGCTGCTAAGGTTGTTATTGGCGTAAAGGAGCCCAGGGAAACCAAGATCGCGAATAACACAATGCACAATCGAGGTAAGCGAAATTCTTGATACAATCGATAGAAGCTATGCTGGAGCCAAATGTGCATCTGATAAAGCCTGGTGATAACGGTGTTTATAGGTGTGGCTGTTTACTGACGAGTATGTATTAAGGCAGTTTTATAGGTTAAAAAGTAACCAATTTTGAAAAATAGTTGATCATTTGCCAACTGGGCTGTAGGGTTCGTGGAGAGAGTGAACCCATTTGGGAACGCCTAAGTACGTTATTTTAGTGTTGTGCGCTGATCTGGTGCACGGAACGAGTCTAAGGAATGGGGTATACGTGTCCGTCGATAATACATTTGAGTCTCAGTTGGAAAAGGATCAAGTAGCGGTACAAGACGGACTTCAACTTATTGAATTCGCACCTCAGCA
>PKCL01000100.1 GCA_002862165.1 Planctomycetaceae bacterium | reverse complement strand
CACTCTGTTCAGAGAGGGGATACATTGCTTGGGGGTCATTCTGTGTATGTGGGAACCAGCTTGTTGGTAGCCATCCACTTTGAGCAAATGCATAGGGAGGAAAGATAAAGAGGGTCATCGCAAGGAAAGCACCTTGCGTGTAAGCCGTACGAAAAAAATTAAATTGCAACACGATAATCAAAAAAACAGGGCGGAATATCAATTCTTTGAGCAAAATCTAGCAATGAGTAAATCCAATGACGATAGGAGTTTTATTTCTGGAGAAAAAGGCTAATGAGTTCAAGTAGATAATTTAGGTAGACTGAAGGCGGATACGGTAATTAAAGAACTTTGAAAGTGGCTCAGAGCGTGAGTAATAATCATAAATTTCAACAGAATGATACAAAACCGGGCTCTATGATACGTCATGCATTACCTATTGGTTTATTTGTGGTGTGGATTCTGCTCATGGTGCTACCACCATATACTTTGTGGACGCTTCGTGAGTCCTGGTTGGCTGATCTCGATAGCCCAAATATTCAGGCTGAATGGAATCAGTTCCGGAATGACATGCAGAAGCAGTCAGACAGAAGCGGCCCCGTACAACATAAAGTTCCCAAGAGTGCCGAGCCTCCCTTGCGGGTGTGGCTTCGTGATTACTTTTGGTTAGCTGTTATCGCTTGGGCAGTCCTTGCGTCCGTACTCTATGGTTTTTTTGGGATCGCGGTACTGGGTGTCACCAAATAACGAAGTACAGAGTGAGAGATTAAACTTTCTCTAGGATAATAAGGATCGTAGTTGGCATCTGACTCGTTTGAAGGGTGTTGTTTACAACTTTTGTGATCAATAAAATCCCGATATCGGGATTCCTTAAAGTTAGTTGCTCATTTGTGTATAGTATCGATCTATGCCCTGATTTATTCTCAGTAAGATGCCACAATATTTGTAACGCCTTTTTTTGGAATTTTCAGTTGTAGTCTAGCGACTGAATAAATCATCTGGCATGGTTTCTCTGGCGGTACGACCAACATCATTGAGTGTTCGACGCTGACCGACTGTATGCCATGGAGTAATATCTTCCAGCTCGGGCATCATTTCGAGAATTTGTCCAATTAATTGTGTCACGAGTTGATTACTCGAACCCATTCCAACCTGTTCTCGTATTGCTGCAGCCGTCTTCATGAGTTTCACCATCCTTGATCGGACTAGAACGGGCCCGGAAAGTTGATCCTCACCATCTTCTAAAAGTTCAGCGAGGGGAACATCAAGAACCTTCTGCCACCTTAATAGATCAGAAACTCGAAGATCACTGTCAGCTTGTTCCTGCTTTCGAATAACAGCCATTTCTATACCAAGTCGCCGGGCGACGTTCCGTAGCGTGACACCTTGCCGTTGACGCACCTCAGATATCTTATGAAATTGTTTTTTGTATCTTTTGTTCGCTTTAGCAGTTAACTTTTTAGGACAGTGATCCTGTGTTTGAGAAATGTCTTCTATAGCAAAACTTTCAGAATCTGCTTCAGCTCTTGCAGCGTCTGAGTATGGGGCATCTACTAGTGCCAATGGATCTTGGTAGAAAGAGTCTTGGTCGTCGAAGTCTTCCTGACTTTCGAGTCGATATGGTACCGTAGCCATCGTGTTTTTCTCCTCGTAAGCAAATCCGAAAAATTTTCATGACGAAAATGATTTGGGATGAAGACCGGCATCTTTCTTTCAGTCTCGCTCGCGAAATTCCAGAATCCTGAAACGTAAACATTCAAGAAGTTCGTGAGCGAGAAGAATTATTGCGCCGTTTTTTGCTCACCAGATCGGACCATGCCTTGCCCGCATGTCCGGCTAGTAAGATAATACAACCCAGTTCCCAGAAAGAAAAGACTAGAGAGATTTTTTTCTACACAACTTTTCTTTGGTGGGACAACCAAAACCATCATTTCCTGTATTACGCAAAGCTTTAGAAAAACGTTCGGTTAAAAATAATTAGTTTTGGAGTTCACGATTTTTATCGGTTTTCGGGCTTAAAACTCAAACAATTCGAACCCGAGACAGGTTGTTTTTGATTTTAACAAACCAATTATCATGGAGTAGTAAAGTATGTTCGAAACTTGGAATCAAAGGCCCTCTCTACCAGCACGCTATTCTTCGGCACTATTTCAATTTGATGAGGTCATAGTAGATGGGCGAGACTCTATTGAATTTATCAGTAACTTTATGACCGCAGATCTCAGCCGTATTAAAGAAAACGAATGTTGTGATGCTTTTTTTTGTGACGCGCGAGGTTGGATTCTTGATATAGCCGTTGTGGTTCGTGGTGTTGACCGAGTCCGAGTTCTTGTTGCAAGGGGTAGAGGTCAAGATGTAGCTAGCCATCTGAACCGGTACCACATACAAGAAGAACTCACGATTTATCAGACACAGGAGGACCTTTACTCGATCCTGATACCCGGTTCTCAAACCGAAGTTTCGTTGGAAAAATATTTTGAAATATCAACACCGATCGATGTATATCAGCAATTTCTAGAAAAAGATGGTAGTAAGTTTTTTTCAACAAGAACAACAAATGCAACACTAACGATGGTTGACTGGATATCTCCCCGAAGTTTTTTACTGACAGTGCCAGCACAGAAAAAAAGCGTTCTGGAAGAATTTTTAGGAGCCAATGAGATGAGTAATGCTACTGATGAAATCATTACTTACGCAAGACTCCAGCAAGGGTGGCCGCTGGCAAGTGATATCCCAGTGAAAACGATTCCTCAGGAAGTTGGTTTAAATGATCGGGCAATCAGCTTTACAAAAGGATGTTATCTTGGTCAGGAAACGGTTGCTCGATTAGATGCACTTGGGCATGTGAATCGGCGACTTTTGGTTTTTGAGGTGGAACAAGGTGGAGAATTAGTGGTAGGTGATAGTGTGGCAAGCGGAGGTGATGTCGTATCACATGTGACTTCAGTCGGCTACTTTAGCGAAGATGATAAGGTACTCGTTATGGCTATCATGCCACTTAAAGCGCTACAAGATAAAGCAAGCCTTACTGTAGCTGGCAGGAGAGCAACTATACTGCCGTCAATTCTTCTTGATTCCATAGCAACATAAGATTCACATGAACAAAAAAGTGCAAACAATTTCGGGTGATCAGCTTTTTGAGTCACAACGGTTTCGGGTCGTAAGATTAGTGGAACAATGTCACGATGGCATTTCACGACCGAAGGATATTATTGAGCATCCTGGTAGTGTTGGTATTGTTCCATTTGTTGATAATGAGCAAATTTGTCTGATAAATATTTTTCGACCAGCTGTTGGTCGGAAGCTCATTGAAATCCCGGCGGGTACACTTGACCGCACTGAGTCATTGCAAGCTGCTGCAGCTAGGGAACTTCAAGAGGAAACAGGCTATACGTGTGATCATTTAGAAAGCCTCGGTGAACTCTGGATGTCACCAGGTATTCTTCACGAGAGAATGCATCTTTTTGTGGCAAAAAGTTTACAAAGTGGATGCCAAGCACTTGAGCCGAGCGAGTACATCGAACCACGAGTTGTACACCTGAGTGAAGCTATTGAAATGTGTCACAACGGAATGATTGAGGACGCAAAGACAATAGCAGCTCTATTTCGCGCTGACTATTGGCTACGTTCTTAAGGCTTTTTGCGTCGGTGTGCTCCTGGAAGTCTGCTTGTCGAGCAGAAAGAGAACTCCTCCGATGAGTCCTGTCCCGATTGTTGTTAAAAACCAAAGAAGTCCAATTGCAACAGCTTGTTCTCCGGCAACGCCCCAACGGCTAAGCAAGAGTGCCATTCCGCCCTCACGAATTCCTACACCATTTATGCTTATTGGAAGAACAATTGCTAACGCAATGAGTGGAACAACAGAAAACCAAATGCCCAGCCCAAGATTGACACCAATGCCGCGGGCCATTAACGCGACCGAAACTGATGCACCGACTTGGACGATCAGACTCCAGACCACCGCTTTTCCCATAAGGCTTGGGCGGATTTGGTATGGAAGAAGTTGTGATAGAAATTGACGAATTTTATGAGTTGCTGGAAGAAGGTCCAGAAAGCGATCAAGGTTTCCAATAGTTAATCTAAATCCAAGAAGCACACTAGCAAATAGAACGGTGGCCACAGCAACTGTAGAAACTGGCGAGAGGTTTAGCTTAATTGATAAGATTGCTGAGCCAGCTAATACGCCGAGCGCAGAGACGCCAGCAAGACGATCGGCGAGTATGGTGCAGCCTGCGAGTAGGCGACCACGGTTCGTACTTGAGAGTCGATATGCTTTGACAACATCACCACCTATTG
>PKCL01000304.1 GCA_002862165.1 Planctomycetaceae bacterium | reverse complement strand
TACCTGACAGATAGAAAGGAGGTCAAGGGCGCCGTCAAATTTACTTTTTGGTCGCCACGCTCCCTTTGCCAATCCCCGTACCTTACCGCCCTCTCGGGTCAGTAGTGTGATGATTGCACTGGTTTCACCAAATGGTCTGGCCCGCAGCACGAGAGCCTGAGCCTTTTCGGCACTCATGGTGAGTCAGGTGTTTGGGGTAATCTTGAGACACGGAGCCTATCGATTTGACGTCTTGAGCTTGCCAGTATCTCGAGAGAGACGCCATCAGAAGTTATGGTCTCGCCCACTAACGGTATTCGTCCAAAGAGATGAAAGGCGAAGCCTCCAATGGTGTCGTAATCAGCTTCTTCGGGTAACGCAAAATGCATCCGCTGATTTAAATCATCAATGGGAACTGTGGCTAACGTTTCGCACATATCATCTGATTGTACAAGAATCCCGTCAGTGAGTGTTTCATCGTGTTCGTCGGTGATTTCTCCAACAATTTCTTCCAGAGCGTCTTCAATTGTCACAATGCCACAAACGCCACCGAATTCATCTGTCACAATGGCCATATGTGATTTGCCATGTTGTAAGTCACGAAGAAGTGACTGGACACTCATAGTCTCCGGAATGAAATAAGGGGGCCGTAGAAGGTCACTTATATTAGGAGTTTTGTGTTTACCCTCATCTGCAGCGTATTGGTGTTGAGCCAGTTCGGATAAAATTTCGCGTAAATGAAGAACTCCAATAATGTCATCTGGCGAAGACTTCCAGACAGGTAGCCTCGAATAACCGCTTTCAACAGCAGCCTCAACAGCGTCCTTCCAAGCAGAACTTAAAGAGATACCAATCACTTGTGTTCGAGGCGTCATGATTTCTGAGACTTGAGCATCTTCGAGTTCCATGACTCCTTCAATCATTTCTCGTGCCTCTTCATCAAGATGTCCTTCGCGGTGAGCTTCATCCATTGCCAGGCGGATTTCATCCTGCGATTCATCTGCAGTAGCTTGGTTCTTGCCTCGATCACGCAACCATTGTATGGCTTCTAGACATTTCGTAATTGATTTGGCGACAGGTGTGATAAGACGAATGATTGGACGCCATAACCACCATGTTGTCACAACGATCCCAACTCCAGCAAACTTTGTAAGCGTCATCGGTATAATGACGAGCACAACCCAGCAGAGGCCCGCCCATAGCCCGGCAGCCAAGTTCGTGGTGAGTATCTTGGATATAAAAAACGTTGAAGCTACTCCCGCAAGGACTACCACCGTCGCAGCAAAAAAAGCAATTCCTTCACTCGCTCGCACGAGTTCTTCATAGACATCGGGCAGACCTTTTTGTCGGCAAATCTCTTGCAGTTGATGTCGCTTTGCCCCCCGGATTGCTCGAGATTGTAGTGCTGCTAGGCTTGCGATGGCTAATAAAAAGATTGCAGTTGGCATAAGAATGATTCGAGCGCGATAAATAGGTTAGCGTTGTACAGAAGTGGTTTTAGGACGTCTTCTCGGTGGGCTAGGAAGCCCAATTGCTTTCATTAACGACCGTTCTTTTCTCCGCATGGAAGTCCTCTCTGATGGCGTTTGGTCGTTATATCCAATAAGGTGCAGAAGGCCATGTAGAAAGTAATAGGTTAATTCGTGGTCTGGACTCCAGTGATATAAAAGAGCTTCCCGAGAAGCGGTCTCAGCACTCGCAATAATTTCACCGTGGACGCTATCACAATTCTTGTGAAGCATGTGTTGTGATCGTTCAGGGCAAGAGAGATCGAAGGAAAGCACATCTGTTGGGCCAGGAATACTCAGCCATAATTCGTGCAGTTTGGCAATCTCTTTATCGTTTACAATTGCCAGGCTAATGTCGGCTTCTGATATTTTCAGTGAATGTATTGCAGCCATGAGCCGTAACTTGAGAGTCTTTGAACATACTGCAGTAGCCCGCTGACGATTACATATAATGACATTTTTCTTATTGAGGGAGAATTGCCCTGGTGCGAGAGGAGTTGTAGCACATCGGTTCTGGGCGGCCACTAGGCTGTCCTCTGATCCGGATATTTGACTCGCCCGTGATATACAGCCGTGAGACTTTTAACCAGGCTCTGCTCGATAAGCCGAAGCTCTTCAAGCGTCAATCCACAGTCTTCAAACTGGCCATCAAGGAGGCGTTTCATAGCGAGTTCGTGCACAAGGCTTGAAATTCTTGCTGGTGTCGGTTCGGTGAGTGAGCGACTGGCGCTCTCAACAGCATCAGAAAGCATCAGGACTGCTGACTCTCGCGTACTTGGACGAGGTCCCGGGTAGCGGAATGTTTGCTCATCAACGCTACCACTGTTTGGATCAGTTTGTGATTTTTCAGCAGCACGCCGGTAGAAATATTCAACAAGCGTTGTGCCATGGTGCTCCAACAACAAGTCGACAATAGGCTGAGGCAGGTTGTACTGACGAGCCAGTTCAGCACCTTCTTTCACGTGGGCAATGATGATAAGGCTACTCATCGCAGGTACTAATGTCTCATGCCGGTTTTCTTGCCTGTTTTGATTTTCAACGTAATAAGCAGGCTTGAGCATTTTTCCAACATCATGAAAGTATGCCCCAACTCGTACGAGGAGTCCTCGGGCGTTAATTGCGTCTGCTGCAGCTTCACCAATACTGGCAACGTTGATCGAGTGGTTGTAGGTGCCTGGAGCCCGGCGGACAAGTTCTTGAAGAAGTGGATGTGCGACATCACCGATTTCAAGCAGACTCAGATCGGTGAGAACACCAAATGTTTTTTCCACAAATGGTAATAATCCTGTCATAAGAAATCCTGCCAAGAGCGTCCATATGCCAGTCCTTGCCGCTTCAAACAGAAGGTAAAAATCCAGTGGATGTTCTTCAAGAAGGTTCGCACCAATCTGGGTCGTCATGGCTACAGCTCCAGCCCATAAACCCACGTAGATTAATTTGCTCCGACTCCTGATGCGACCCATCCAAAAAATTGTTGCTGCCGCCGCCGCTGTTAATGTTATGTAATCGGCTAGTCCTTGACCCAAGCCAACAACAAGAACAAGAGCAACCTCGGCCACAAGGAGTAATGCAAGATCTTCGTCGTAAGCTATGGCAACAGTCATTGCGAAGACTAGTAGAGGTAATATTTCAGCATGCCACGCATCGCCGGAGGCAAAAACACATGCAGCCATTGTTGTCACAATGAGTACAAGCAACGTCGCGATATGGCCAAGATCAACCATGACATCACGATGATGAAGGTGGAGGTAGAACCCAGCAAGTGTGAACATTGCTACAAATAATCCAAACAGTGACGCGGCCCTACCAAAACGTTCACTCACAGGTTGTTGCCGTAGAGATTCTTCGTGCTCGAGTTTGAGAAGCGTAACCTGCTCGTTGGTAATTTCTTCACCAGCAGGAGCCAGCAGGTCGCCTGCTGCATAGCGAAGGAATTGTTCAGGAGTTTTGCTAACGGCTTCATTCTTTGCTTTTGAGGTAGCCTCATTATCAACTTCGAGTGAACCAGTCAGCCTTGGATCAACCCACATGAATACTCGGTCGGTAAGGGGGCCGGGTCCCAATTCGTCAGTAAGTCGTGCCTTCAAACGAATTTTGGCCTCTCCAAGCAGTACATCAGCAACTTGAACCCGAATCATCTCAGTCGTATTGCCAAGCGGGTGTACATCAATTTCAGTCTGACTACCTTCATCGATACCATGCTGAATTTTTTCTAGTACTCCTTGAGTTTCTAATAACGCAAATGCACGATCGATTGCTTTATTGAATTCGAGTAGCTTCTCTTTCGAACTCACTGGATTTCGAAAGGCTGTGAATGCCTGTTCTGCCTGAAGCTTTTCGCGTGAGAATTCTGTGACAGATGGGCTCGATTGCTTTGTTTGCTTGCCTGTGACTGATTCCGATTCTGCACCGGGTTGTGCCTGAGCCCGTATGACATCATCGGCGAAACCAATGTCTCCCGTTGATGCACTGTTACCAGATTCCTTATTACTGTCCGTTGCTCTCTGACTTGGAATTTGTGATTTCAGAGACAAGGCAGACTTATCATTAAGCGATTTTTCTCGTGTTGAGAAATCAGGTGGCTCCGGAGCTATTGGTGGCTCGGCAGGTTTCACAACCGTCCCTGGGGCTGGTACCGGAAGTCTCTCAAGAACTGCTGCTGTTTCTGGCGCGAACTCAAGCCACGCAGCACGTGATACACCAGCCAAAGTTTCTGCTGCAGCAATTTCAGCCACACGATTTTTAAGTCCGTCACGAATACGAACCATGGGAGATCGGTCTTGAATGTAAACGACACGGACCTGTGAC
>PKCL01000372.1 GCA_002862165.1 Planctomycetaceae bacterium | reverse complement strand
GTGGACCAGCCAGGTGATGTGGCGGTCGGTGGCGAATATGCTCAAAAGGTAATCCCATAGGAGATGACATGATCTGTAGCATGACACGAAACGTCTGGTTTCTAAAGCAGTTACTCCTTTTTGCCGGGTCAATTTCGGTTGCTGGCTGTGGATGGTTCGGGAATGAACCAGGTGATCGTGTCGCACCACAAACGCTTCAACAGCAAAAATCCAAGCCGGTGTCTGTGGTGATCGCAGATCACTCAGAGATAATGAAACGGATTGCATCACATCGAGGAAAGATTGTTGTGCTTGACTGCTGGAGTACATCGTGTCCACCCTGTGTTCGAGAGTTTCCAGGTCTTGTGATGCTTCAAAAAGAGTACGGTGACTCAGTAGTCTGTCTTTCCCTATCTTTTGATTACGAGGGTTTTGGTGTCCCCGAAGATGTCCTGCCACCTGTACAAAAATTCTTGGAGCAGGTTTCAGCAGGAAGTATTGAAAACCTGCTCAATCGTGATGGGGCAGACTCCTTGTATACAAAAATGAACCTTACGAGTGTGCCTGTAGTTATGGTTTGGGATAGAGATGGTACGCTGGTGCAACAATTCGATGATGATTATGCAAATAAAAAGTTAGGTAGAGCTTTTACCTACGATGACGTACGCCAGGTTGTTGAACAGGTGACGCAGTCCACAGTGAAGGAATAATGCACAATGGGAGTTCGGGAAAGAAAAAAGAGTCAGCCGGTGTCATCAACGACTCTGGAAGCTCCTCATGGACCGACTCAACACGATGTTATTCGTGGTTCTCTTGGTTTTGGAAGGGAAACAATTGAGTCACTGATTATTGCGTTCACTCTCGCCCTTCTTTTTCGTGCATTTGAGGCCGAAGCTTTTGTGATCCCAACGGGCTCTATGGCTCCAACACTGATGGGGCGACATAAAGACCTCGACTGTAGTGAGTGCGGATTTAATTTTCAGGCAGGAGCCAGTCGAGAAGAAGACGATCAGTCGCAGACTCTTCGAACAGAATTAGGTCGACTGAACCGTGAAATCGACAGACTAGGACGGTTGGCAGATGATTCATCAGCAGGTTCTCAACAGCGAGAAGTTGCCAGGCAGCAGATTGCTGATTTCGAGTCACCCGGCGGCAAACTATCGGTCCTTCAATTGCGACTGGCTGGCAAAATGATTGCTTCAGCAACATGTCCGAATTGTGGGAACGTCATGAAGTTGATTCAGGGTGAAGGGCCCGGTGTTACCTACGACACTCGCTATCCTTCGTACAACGGTGACAGAATTCTTGTTGATAAGTTTGCATACGACTTTCGTGAACCAAACCGTTGGGATGTTGTAGTCTTCAAATATCCGGAGGGAGCAAATACAAACTACATCAAAAGACTTGTGGGTTTACCAAACGAATTAGTAAGCATTGCCGGGGGAGATATCTGGACAAGTCGTGATGGAAATCCAGCGACGATTGCCCGTAAACCGCCGCATGTCATGCAAGCGATGCTCCAAGTTGTTGAGGACAATGATTTCCCAGCAATACTTTTGCAGAACGATGACTGGCCCTCTACCTGGACGGATTGGGCAGCTACCAGTTCGTGGCAGCCTGAAGAAAAACAGCGACAATTTACAACAACATGTTCGGCAGGCCAGTCTGCAACCCTGCGTTACCAGCGGTTTACTCCTACGGCGAATGAGTGGAAAGAAGTTCGTCTTGGAATAGGTGTTCGTGAAGGGGTGGTCCCAACGCTCGTCAAAGACTTCCAAGCCTATAACGCGATACGTCAGGGAAGTCATTGGGTAGGAGATCTTGCAGTCGAGTGCATGGTTCAAAGCAGTTCCCCAAGTGGTCGCGTTGTGCTCGATCTTATTGATGGTGGGCAACAACATTCATGTTCGATTGATCTTGTCGATGGCACCGCGACACTCACAGCTGCAAGCGGTGCTACAGCAACAACATCGACTCCAATAGTCGGTAATGGTTCGTGGAAAGTGATGTTTTCAAATGTTGACGATGAATTACGGCTTTTTGTAGATGGCAAGATCATGCCAACAGCAACACCGGTCGTCTGGGGTTCAGAAATAACAAAAGAAGCAACTCGTGATCCGGTGCTCGATGTTGTGCAGCCAGGGTCAAAAAATCTATCCGATCTTGCCCCAGTTGGTATTACAGTGACGGCACAGAAAAATCCTGTGAGCATCACAGTTTCTTCACTCAAAATTCTTCGTGATATTTTCTATATAGGTGCTGTTGGATTTGGCCGCCGCGGTGAAATCCGAGATGAACCAGTTCTCGAATTTCCGCTTGAGGATGATCAGTTTTTTGTGCTCGGTGATAACTCGGCCGCAAGTAAAGATGGGCGACTCTGGATTGATGTCCATTATGTCGACCGTCGTCTGCTTCTTGGCCGGGCAATATCAATTTTTTGGCCCCATATGATACCGGCATCCCAACATATCACGGTCACACTTCCCGTATTGGGAGAGTTGCGATTGCCCTCATGGCCAAACTTCGCGAGGATGAAGTTCATTCGGTGAATAGGATGGACTGCCTCATGGATATATATAAAGTGAAATCAAGGATGGGCCATGTCGCTGCTTAAAGCTCAAGAACTTGTCAAGGTATATGGACGTCGGCGTGTTGTTGACGGTGTTTCATTTGAAGTTCAACAGGGTGAGATTGTTGGTCTTCTTGGACCTAACGGTGCTGGTAAAACAACGAGCTTCCGTATGACGTGTGGTCTTGTTATTCCAAACGGTGGCCGAGTGTTACTCGATGATAAAGATATTACAAAGTGGCCAATGTTTAAGCGGTCACGTGATGGTGGAATGGGATATCTTGCTCAGGAGCAGAGTGTTTTTCGCAAGCTTACAGTCGAGCAAAACCTACTGGCAATTATGGAACTGATCGGCATGTCACGAAAAGAACGTAGACGCCGAAGTGAAGAATTGATGGAACAATTCGATATCACACGAATTCGAAAATCAAAAGCACACGTTATTTCAGGTGGTGAAAAAAGACGTCTGGAAATTGCTCGCTGCCTTGTAACGCAGCCCCGCATCATCCTTCTCGATGAACCATTTACTGGGATCGATCCGGTAACGATCCATTCAATCCAGAAAATTATTACGGGCCTTCGCGATGATGGAATTTCCATTTTAATTACGGACCATCGTGAACGTGAAACGTTGGCGATCACAGATCGAAGCTATATTGTACGAGCCGGTAAGATTCTCTGTCACGGTACTGCTGAAGAAGTTCTGAATAATCCTGACGCCAAAAAATATTACTTTGGTGAGACGCCTCCTGGAAATCCATTGGATTCAACCGAAGCTGCATAGACGATTGCACGGTACGATATCATTGTGCTGAGCTATGCATCTGACGGTGTGCCAAGGAAATAGGTGGTGAGAAATTCGCGTCGGTCCGTTTCGCAGCGGACGTACTCAACCATAGCAAGAAGTTTCTGCTGATCACGTCGAAGTTTCTCCGCAAGCCCTGTTTCGTTGGTAAGAGAATCTGGCAATGCACTGTAATGTGAAATCTGTTTTTCAGTACCTGCAATTGGCTTGCTGAATTGGATGACCCCAAACCGCTCGAGTATGAGAAGTGCACTCTCAAGACGCCGGTCATGACGCGCCTGTCGGCCGAGTATTTTTTCATTCAACCACTCAATGCCAAAAGCGTTTACCTTTTCAAGATCTTGTTCGAGTACGTAATGAACCTGACGGTAAAAGTCAGCATCTGGATTTGCCCAACGGATGAATTCCATAAGCATGGGCAGATCATTCTGGTCGTAGAGGAGCGTGCATTGAGAAGGTAGTCCATCTCGACCAGCGCGACCAATTTCCTGATAATAGCTTTCAAGTGAACCAGGGACTTCAGCATGTGTGACGGTGCGTATATTCGCTTTATCGATTCCCATGCCAAACGCATTTGTGGCAAGAACTATTGGCTCTTTATCACTGAGAAAGCGTTCTTGCATTCTTTTACGATCAACTGGTCGTAGGCTTCCGTGGTAACAGCCGTGAGGAACACGTTCTTCTTCGAGGAGATGGCTAAATCGTTCAAGTGTTTTGATAAGTGTGAAGTAGATGATATGACCGCCATCATCAGCCTTAAATTTTCTGAGAATGGTAAGAAGGTGTTGTAATTTGTCGTCTTCACCCCAGACCTCTTCAACAACAAGCGCAAGGTTCGGTCGCTCAATACCTTCATGAAAAAGCTTCACATCGGCTTCGTCAAGGCCGAGTTGTTGCACAATGTCTCGCTGGACCTCACGTGTTGCGGTCGCTGTCAGAGCAAGTGTTGTTGGATAG
>PKCL01000106.1 GCA_002862165.1 Planctomycetaceae bacterium | reverse complement strand
TTGGAGCATTGGTTGGCGACAGTTTGATGTACGCCATCGGGCGTTTCTTTGGTGCTCGATTTCTAAGAGAACATCGCTTGCTGAGTGGATTCCTCACAGAAGAGCGAGAAAAAAAAATTGAGCTTTTGATACAACAGCACGGAATAAAAGCATTTTTTGCAGCTCGCTTCCTTGTGGGTTTGCGGAGTCCGTTTTATCTAACCGCTGGCATCCTTCGAGTAAAATATAGGTGGTTTCTTCTTGCTGACTCTATCTGTGCTTCTGTTGTTATCAGTGCTTTTTTTGGTCTTGCGTATGCGTTTGGGGATCGTATCACTGGACTCATTCAGTCTGCAGAAAAAGGGCTCACACTCGTTTTACTCATTGGCGGATTCATAGCCTTTGCTGTCGCTACGTTCCTCTGGTTTCGTAAACGTAGAATGCAGATATTAGACAAAAATCCTGATAGCCTTCTTGAAAACCGTGAACTCATCTTTGGTCCAGCAGGTGATCGTCTTGTTGACGCCGGCATCACAGGAAGTCACCAACACTCCGTACGCATGCCAAAGAACCAACCGTCCGACGACTCCAAACAAAACACAAAATCTACGGCTAAGGCCACGTCTGACGGCAATTGACATTCAACGTCATTTCCGAACTGCTCTTTGACACGGTCGTAACGATTAGATCGAATCAGTGGCCCCCCATCGAAATATATATTGGTTATATGGCTCAAGTTGACTTTTCTGGTGTTGTTCTATGGCCTAGGAATAAAAGGAGTTTTATTTTCGACCACTCGTTTTTGATACACATCCCTGTCAGATTGATTGGGTGCGTTACGAAGACATCAGGACATCTCGATGCCAGCATTCCAGAATCAGATACCTGTTCAGCCTCAGAAGAACTCAAGCAAAAAATCCTCAAACCGAATTTTAGTTGTCGAAGATGATCGCAGAATGGCATCTAGCATTGCTCAGTTTCTCTGCTCTTCAGGTTGGCATGCAACAGCAGCCGATGGTGTCACGGATGCTATTAAGAAGCTTGGTCGTCATCAGTATGACTTCTGCATTCTAGATGGTGAACTCCCTAATAATGGGAGCGCTCGACTTTCCACGCTACTTCGCTCCATGTGGGAAGAAGCACACCTGATTGTTTTTGGAACAGCACGTAATCAAGAAAAACTTCAGTTGCTAAATGCTGACGGATTTCTTTACGCACCAATCAATGACATTGATTTATTAACCATTCTTGACACGCTGCGAGAGCAAAAAAACAACCAGATTAAACATCGATCAACAAAACCGTACTCTGCATCTAAGCCCCCAGAGTTTTTTGGAAATAGTCCAGTGATGCGCGAAGTATCACGAGTCATTGAGCGAATTGCCCCTACAACTGCAACCGTTTTAATTAACGGAGAGAGCGGCACCGGAAAATCTTTATTAGCACGAGAAATTCACCGACAAAGTGATCGTGCAAAAAACTCACTTGTTGAAGTCGCCTGTGGAAGCCTGACAGAATCACTTTTGGAAAGTGAGCTTTTTGGGCACAGTGCTGGTGCATTCACCGGTGCTACGACATCACGTGATGGAATGTTCACACGGGCTGATAGAGGCACAATATTTCTTGATGAAATAGCAACCGCGACCTCCGCAATGCAGGTAAAGCTGCTCAGGGTTTTACAAGACTTTAGTTTTGAACCCGTTGGTGGAAGTGAAACAAAGCAAGTTGACGCCCGAGTCATTCTTGCAACTCATGAGAACCTGGAAGAGCTAGTATGTTCTGGAAAATTCCGGGAGGACCTCTTCTGGAGAATAAATGTCATTACGATTCAACTCCCTCCTCTTCGCGAGAGACGTGAAGACATACGGCCGCTCGCTGAACAATTTCTCAACAACGTGATGATAAAAACCAGAAGGAATATTGACGGATTTACCGATTCAGCTGTCGACTGCCTCGAAGCACATCACTGGCCGGGAAATGTGCGGGAGTTAGTACACGCAGTCGAACGGGCTGCTTTTCTCGGTTCTGGCGATCGCGTAGACGTAACTGACTTTCCGCCTGCCGTCATTGAGGGGGCACGTCGACGAAAAGCGACCGACTCCGAGGACGGATCAAAAAATACCGTTGATGACTCCTTAAAAGCACAGCTTGCTGTACCAGAGAGACGACTCATTCTCAACGCATTACGTCAGCATAACTGGCGTAGAGATGCAGCGGCTAAAGCACTTGGCATCAATCGAGCAACGCTGTACAAAAAAGCCAAGCGGCTTGGTGTCGATCTTGCCCAGGTTAGCCGCACTGGCAGCCAAATCAGTTAGCAGACGGTACCACAACATTTATCGGATCAGAATTTATCTACACAAGTCCTGGATCGATAAAAATACTTTTACACGATTCCTCACCGCTTCCATTGAACGCAAACCCAACGCCGTTATTCGCGGCTTGACGTGCAGCCCACCCCGCAGCAATATCTGCGAATGCTTGTGCCCGTGATGCTGCAGAATCTCGTGCATTCGATAGCACTTTACTTTCTTCTTCTGAAAGAACACCCGAGGCATCAATTACATCAGTTCTTCGAAAGTTTCCTCCGTGGCGTAAAAGCATCTGCCTTGGTGGTGATGCAGATTCAGAAGAAGGGCCTTGGTTCCCACCAGTTACTCCAGCAATCATTGCAGCATCAAGCATCGATATGGCTCCGTTTCCAGTGACGTCTGCCACCAAAGAAGGATTCACCAAAGGATAATTCACAAGCCCACTGTCTAGCCGCATTGCAAGTCGGGCTGCAAGGGTCGAGTCGGAGGCACTATAACCCCCGTCACCATTGGTATCGCCCAAAGAAGCGACAAGTTGAACCGCGTTGCCTCCACCAGCATTATTAGTGCCGTTACTCACAACCGACTCGAAACTAAGAATCGCTGATGACCCATTGGCGGCTGTTGTGGAAACTTGCGATTGCACATTTGCAATAACGAGACGACCCGCTGGAGCTCCTTCACCTTCTGGGAATGATCCTGAGGCATCGAATGTGATCGCAATACGTCCTGGCTCTAGAACTTCTGTTGTGAACGTCACAAAGTCTGGCAGGTCACTCGCTGGCACAATATCCTCAACGGTCAAAAAATTCGAATCGTACGAAAAAACGGCGTAAAGAGAACGCACAGTACCATCAGACTCTAAAACAAGAGGGATGCCTGCGTCGCTTTCACTTGGCACATTTACGTCCTGACCCGCACCTCGGGCAAAACTTGAGACTGCTAATCGAACTGCGGGTATTTCCGTAATGGTAAAGCTTCCATCGTAGTTATCACCAACTTCCTCATCAGAATTTCCATCAAGCCACTCTCCGTTTACTGTCCGAAAAGCATTAGCACCACTACGAGCAACCACAGAGTACGTATCAGCTGGAAGCGGAGCGTTTGCAACAAACTGGAGACTGCGTCCATCTGCAGCAACGACCACCGAGCCATTAATATTTCCTGTAGCTGCCCCACGTATCGTTAAATCTGCATCACCGTAAATGTTCATTGCATCATATAGATTCATTCCATCTTTATTTATTTGCTGACTAAATGACATTTGGAAGCCGTCGATGAAACTTTCCAGTGCCGTGACGTAAAGTGTCTCAACCTCATTAAGAACTTGAATATCGGTGACTAAGTCAAAAAACTCTCCATCACCATCAATCACTCGAACACGAATGCTTCGAGTCGCACCTTCCTCAAAATCAAAGGTTGTCGTCGTCATTAACTGATTACCGTCGATAGAAAACGATGCGTTATCGACGTCACCCTCTCCAGCCACAAGCTCAAAGATGAATGTATCCCCATAATCAGGATCAATAGCATCCAATGTTCCAACAATCGTTCCGGAAGAACTGTTCTCCACCACATTGCTCGAAGTGAGACGAATACCCGTTGGTGCTCTATTGCCAACTGCCACCACATGAATGCCATCGTCATCGAAAGTAGGGATCATGCCCTCATTAAGACTAGCCCCTCTTACGTCAAGCACATGCGTCTGATCTTTTTCCGCAGTCGTTGGCACTGTGGCAAGTAGACGGGCTACTTCGTAACTTCCTTCTTCAAGTGGCTGAGGTGAGAAGAAGCCAATAACTGCTCTCCCTGGCTCAAGAACGTTAATCAATGACAAAGCACCAGCGGGCATACCATCGGCTAACTCGATGCCAGAAATATCGAGCAGATTCGGATTATAAAATAGTTCCATATCAAGCGACATGACTCCTGCCGATGCCGTGACAATAATTGGGATACCGCCAGCAGATGAAGCTGGGACATTCACTTCCTGCCCTGCAGTCTCAAAGAATCCAGGGACACCTACA
>PKCL01000234.1 GCA_002862165.1 Planctomycetaceae bacterium | reverse complement strand
ACTCACCACGAACAAGATTACCGAAACATCGGCTTACCAGAACCATCGACACGTTTCTTGAACTCAAGGAAGGTGATTTTGTTGTTCATGTTGCTCATGGTATCGCTCGCTATAAGGGACTAAAACTTCTTAAGAAGCATGGACGAACCGAAGAATTTCTTGAACTTGAATTTGCGGAATCAACACGCATCTATGTTCCTGCCTCAACAATCGAGCTTGTGCAGAAATACGTTGGTGGCGGAAAGACCGGCCCAAAACTGGCGAAGATCGGCGGAACGCTATGGACACGCCAGAAAAAAGCAGTTGAAAAAGCCGTTGCTGACATGGCTGCAGACATGCTGGAAATTCAGGCGATACGAGCCAAACAGCCTGGCAGAGCTTTTCCTCCAGACACACCTTGGCAGAAAGCTTTTGAACAATCCTTTCAGTTTGACCCAACTCCCGATCAGGCAACAGCTGTCGAAGCCATCCGAAGTGATCTGCAAGAGTTAAAGCCGATGGACAGGCTACTCTGCGGTGATGTTGGGTTTGGCAAAACTGAACTTGCAATGCGAGCAGCCTTCAAAGTTGCCGAATCCGGTAGCCAGGTTGCTGTGCTGGTGCCTACAACAATTTTAGCTGAACAACATCGACGCACTTTTACTGAACGATTTGCTGAGTACCCATTAAATATCCGAGGCCTTTCACGTCTCACATCAACTAAAGATGAGCGTAAGACACTGGAAGGAATGGCAAGGGGTACGGTTGACATTGTTATCGGAACGCACAGGCTGGCACAGGCCGACATTCATTTTGACAATCTTGGACTTCTTGTTGTTGATGAGGAGCAACGATTCGGCGTAGATGTAAAAGAACGCCTTAAGGCAATGCGCGCCAGCGTCGATGTTCTGACCATGACTGCCACCCCCATTCCTAGAACACTTCATATGGCGATGCTAGGCATCCGGGACATCTCAAATCTCACAACACCCCCAGCAAATCGCCTTGCAGTCGAAACACGTGCCTGTCGATTCGATGAAACACTCTTGCGGCACGCTATAGACAGAGAACTTGCCCGAGACGGACAGATTTTCTTCGTTCATAATCGAATTCATGATATCGAAAAGATTGCGAACAAGATTCGTATGATTGCACCTCATATTTCTATCGGAATAGCGCATGGAAGGCTACGTGAAGCCGAGCTTGAGCAGGTCATGGTTGACTTTGTAGCGGGCCGAACACAACTACTATTAGCGACAACAATTATTGAAAGTGGTCTGGATATACCAAGGGCTAATACCATTTTTATTAATGAGTCTGATCACTATGGACTTGCTGACTTACACCAACTGCGAGGTCGGGTCGGACGGTCACACCACAGGGCCTACTGTTATCTCATTGTCAAAGAATCAACACGATTAACATCCACAGCAGCACGTCGCCTCAGAGCAATACAGGAATTTTCTAGCACCGGAGCAGGTTTCTCTCTTGCAATGAGAGATCTTGAAATTCGTGGTGCCGGCAATCTGCTGGGCACACAACAGAGCGGCCATATAGCCGCAGTTGGCTACGAATTGTACTGCCGTCTTTTAGAAAATGCCGTGTGTGGACTTAAGGACCTGCCCTTGAGAGAGCCTCCGCCGGTAAGAATTGATTTACCAGGCGATGCATGGATTCCCCGGGAGTACATAGCCGACCTGAGAACAAAAATTGACTTTTACCGTCGAATTTCTCGGACTATCTCCAATGAACACGTAAATGACATTGAAACGGAAATGGGAGATCGCTTTGGACCACTACCGGTAGAGGTACATCGTTTACTTGATCTTGCAAGACTACGAATCGCAGCATCGGCACTAAGCATTGATTCAATTTCAAAACAGCCAGGGATTATTGTTGTTGGCCATCATGATATTCATTGCATCCAGAAATGGAGGCAGGCGTGCCTGCTAGCTGGCCAAGAGGTTCGCATCGTTGAAAACAAAACGGTTGTCTTACCTTTAAATGAGCGGGATGCTTCAGATGAAGACCGACTCTTTGAAACTTGTAAAAAGATTTTTCGGGTAAAAAAATCTTGAATGACAATACTTTTTACCATCAGGGAGAACCTCCAAAAATGTGGAGTCGCCGTTTTCTATAGATTACCTGGTTTACCAGACACATAATGACTACTCCACCAGAACTTGCACGAATACGCCAGCCCACTACGAAATCTTTTTAAAACAGACCTGCTCCGAATATTTTGAACCTGGTTGAAAAATTCCCGAGGCTCGATGACACCGCCATCTTCTCTACCTTAACGAATAAAATATAGTCTTTTTTGGGAGCGTTCCGGTGTGTACAGTCCCATCTAATTCCATGGTGAACTGCGGCGACCGTTGCGTCTCCATTTTACTTTTTTACACATCGATACCGTGCATCACTTGAAACCACTTTGTTATCGTTATAGTGCTATTGCAGCCGCTCTCAGCGTATACATGACATGCGCAGCTCTTGCTACTGAACCTGTACAAGCTGGTGCTGAACCAGAGATTTTCAAGCCTGTCATGCCGACAATTCCCGAATCAATATCGAGGCCATCAGACTGGCCAACAAATATTCCTTCGACGCTTAGTAAGCATGTTCTCTCTAGCATCCTAGAGAAGCCAGGGTCTCCTCTTGAGCCTGTCGATGAAGATGGAAACCCTCTCGTCAGCAATACTCAAGACGAGCAAGGCCAAAACAAATCAAGTACTGTCATTCTTGCCGATTACGAGGAAGCCCAAGAACCCGGGAAGTCAACGGGATCAACTGAACCATCTGTTGATGACATACCGGGCATGAAATCTATCGATATGGCACAGGTCGTAGCTCGCGTTGGCCCAGAGGTTGTGCTCGCGGGAGACTTAATGACTCCCGCGGCATCAGAATGGCTAAACAAGGTTTCTCCCGGTCTCCAGCCGGAGCAAATTGCAGAACTTCGCTTCAAAATTTACCAGCAAGTGATCGATCAACACCTCGAAACTCTACTTGTTTATGTTGACGCGTGCCGAACGATACCTGAGGAAAATTTGCCTGAGATTCGTGAAAAAGTTAATGAGGCATTTGATCAAGAGCAGCTCCCAAGGATGGTGCAAGCGGCAGGTGTCGGGTCGGTCCGCGAATTTGAACAGCTTTTACGTTCACAAGGCCAATCACTCGAGCGAATGCGGAAGATGTTTTTTGAGAGAGCTCTTGCACAAGAGTGGTTACAGCAAAATGCAAATACTACCGGAGAGATTCCTCATGCAGAGATGATCGCTTGGTACCAAAACCACCTAGATGAATACGAGTTTCCAGCGAAGTCACGATTTGAACAACTCACTGTGAAAGTCAATCAGAAACAACCAAGGAATCAGGCTTGGAACCGACTTGCTGCCATGGGTAATGATGTCCTTAACGGGCGATCCTTTGCAGAAGTCGCAAAGGAATCCTCTGAGGGCCCTACTGCTTACAATGGTGGTGTCTACGAATGGACAACCCGAGGCAGTCTTGTTTCCGAAATTATTGACAACGCAATTTTCTCTCTACCCGTCGGCGAACTCAGTGCAATCCTTGATGATCAACAGGCACTTCATATTGTTCGGGTTGTTGAGCGAACTGATGCTGGGCGAACACCGTTTATTGAGGCACAGGTGGCCATACGAATGGAACTTCACAGGCAGCAGCAAGACCACTCCAGAACAGATTATCTCAATCGTTTGAAAAATCGGACACCAATATGGACTGTGTTTGATGATAAACAGAAAAATACCCGTCTCGCTGAGAATCCATCTACAATGCGATAACCCGTCCTTAGTGCGGCAAGATTCGTCAATAACCGAAGCAATCCCTCGCCATCTTTGAGGTCGATTGCTGACAGGTCTCTTGCGGACTAAACTAGGTTACGAGTGCAATCGGATCGTTAGGCGGCCCGACCGCCGTTCGACACATCCTTGGAGCCACGCCGCATGAGTGCCCCGACAGCTAATTCAATTCGGTCAACCCCTTGGCCAGGAACCCGATCTGTTGAACAGGCAAACCTTTCTCTTGAAGGGCAGTCTGTGGAATTACCAGTCATCGTCGGCACTGAAGGTGAAAAGGCTATTGATATTTCTCGCCTACGGTCAGGAACTGGATTCATCACTCTCGACGAGGGATATGTGAATACCGGATCTACAACAAGCGGTATTACATTCTTAAATGGTGAAGAAGGGATTCTTCGATACCGAGGATACCCCATTGAAGACCTTGCAGCACGCTGTGATTTTATTGAAGTTGCGTATCTGTTGATTTATGGAGAACTTCCGACAAAATCAGAACTTGATACTTTCCGGCACTCTTTGTCGAATCACTCAA